>JBOHED010000782.1:0-7910 GCA_050700915.1 Actinopolymorphaceae bacterium
AGCACACCGAGCGCGACCGGCGCCCGGGTCGTACCCGGAAAGGTCTTTGTCAACAACGGATTCTGGGACACCTACCGCACCACCTGGCCGGCGTACGCCCTCCTCACGCCGGGCTCCGCGGGCGAGTTCGTCGACGGTTTCCTCCAGCAGTACCGCGACGGCGGCTGGATCGCCCGCTGGTCCTCACCCGGCTACGCCGACCTGATGGTGGGGACGAGCTCCGACGTGGCGTTCGCCGACGCGTTCGTCAAGGAGGTCACGGGATTCGACGTCGAGACCGTCTACGCCGCGGGGCTGAAGAACGCCACCGTCCGCCCACCGAACGACCACGTGGGACGCAAGGGCCTCGACAGCTCCCGCTTCCTCGGCTACCCGGCCGTCGAGTCGACCGATGAGGCGATGTCGTGGGCGATGGACGGCTACATCAACGACGCGGGCCTCGCGATGATGGCGGAGAAGCTGGCGGGACGCTGTGAGGACGGGGATCCGCGCCGGGGCCGGTACCTCGCCGAGCAGGCGTACTTCTCCCGCCGGGCGCGGGGCTACGTCCACCTCTTCGATCCCACGGTGGGCTTCTTCCAGGGCAGGCTGGCCGACGGGGCTCGTCGGCTCACGCCGGAGGAGTTCGATCCGTGCGTCTGGGGTCACGACTACACCGAGACCAACGCCTGGAACATGGCGTTCCACGTTCCCCACGACGGTCAGGGCCTCGCACAGCTCTACGGAGGAAGGGAAGGGCTTGCGGCCAAGCTCGACGAGTTCTTCGCGACGCCGGAGACCGGGGCGGAGGAGTTCAAGGGTTCGTACGCCCGCGTCATCCACGAGATGACCGAGGCACGGGACGTACGCATGGGAATGTACGGCCACAGCAACCAGCCGGCTCACCACATCGCGTACATGTATCTCGCCGCCGGACAGCCGTGGAAGACCCAGGAGAAGGTGCGCGAGGTCCTGGCCAGGCTCTATCTCGGCAGCGAGATCGGGCAGGGCTATCCGGGCGACGAGGACAACGGCGAGCTGTCGGCGTGGCAGGTGTTCAGCGCCCTCGGCTTCTATCCACTTCAGGTCGGGCGACCTGCGTACGCGATCGGTTCGCCGCTGTTCACCAAGGCCACCGTCCACCTCGAGAACGGGCGCGACCTGGTGGTCCACGCACCGGACAACAGCCCGGACCACATCTACGTGCAGGCCCTCAAGGTCGACGGGAGGGCGTATGACGAGACGACACTCCCCCACGACGTGCTCGCGCACGGTGCGGTTCTGGAATTCGAGATGGGACCGCGACCTTCCACGTGGGGCAGCGATCCGGGGTGCGCCCCTGCGTCGCTGACGCAGGCTGGCTGCTCGCCGCAACCCCTGGTTGACGTCACGACTGGTGCCGGGGTGTCGGCGACCGAGGGGGTCGCGGCGGAGCGGCTGTTCGACGACACGGCGAGTGTGGACGTCACGTTCGACTCACCCGAGTCGTGGGTGCAATGCGCGGTTGACAGTTCCTCGATGGACAGTGCGTCGCCGATCGAGTTCTACACGCTGACCTCCGCCACGATCGGCGGCGATCCGACCGGCTGGGTCCTGAAGGGTTCGCGCGACGGTGTGCACTGGGACGTCCTCGACTCCCGCGCGAAGGAAGAGTTCCGGTGGCGCTCGCAGACGCGGGTGTTCGCGATCGCGCGCCCGGTCGCGTGCCGGTACTTCCGGATCGAGTTCACTGGCACCGGACGGTTCGCCCTCGCCCAGATGGAGCTCCTCGCCGCACCCGGCGAAGCGACCACCGACACATAGGATCGGTCCATGAGCGACCACGCGCGTAGCGAACGCCAGGCACTCGCCGATCTCCTCGACGAGGTGGGTCCCGACGCCCCGACCCTGTGCGGCACCTGGACGACCAGCGATCTGGTGGCGCACCTCGTCATCCGGGAGAGCGATGTCGTGGCCGCGGCCGGGATGGTCATCGGTCCGCTGGCCGGTCGTACGAAGGCGACGATGGACGGGCTGGTCCACCGACTCGGCTACCCGCAGCTGGTCGACCGGTTCCGGCAGGGGCCGCCACGCTGGTCCCTAATGCGGATCGCCGCTATAGACGAGGCCGCCAACACGATGGAGTTCTTCGTCCACCACGAGGACGTCCGCCGCGCCCAACCAGGGTGGGAGCCGCGTGAGGTGTCGGACGCGATGGAAGAAGCCCTGTGGCGCCGGGTCACCGGGCCTGGCCGGTTCCTGTTCCGCCGCTGCGCGGTCGGCCTGCTGGTGGTCCGGCCCAACGGCTCCACCGTGCGGGTACGGGGCGGCGAACCGACGGCCGTCCTCGCCGGTAGGCCGAGCGAACTCGCGCTCTACATGTGGGGCCGCAAGGACGTCGCCCGGGTCGAGACCAGCGGACCCGACGCCGCCGTCGAAGCACTCGCCCAGGCCCCTCTCGGCTTCTAGCGGGCTCGCGCCACCCGGCCGACAGCGTGCTAGCCTCCGGATCAGGTCGTCGCATCGATGCGACGACCCAGCAACACAGCAGACGACAGGGGAGCGCGGAAGCGCTGAGAGTGCGGGGCCACGACAGCTGGCACCCGCAGACCCTCGAACCTGATCTGGGTAATTCCAGCGCAGGAAGTCGGTCTGTCCGGCACGGCGACGTGACGTACGCACCTGACTCGGACTCCAACCCGGGCAGGTGTGTGGTTGCCTCCGACCGATCCGGCAGGGCGCCCTCGCCCGTCATCTGCTCCGGCATTCGTACGAGCAGGGAGGGCACACCATGTCCGACGGTCCCACCAGTTCCGCCAGACCAAGCAGTTCCACCACTCCAAGCAGTTCCAATGGTCCGACCAGTTCCAACGGGCCAACCAGGTCAGGGGAGTCCGCCGCTCCGGCCCCACGGCTGCGCTGGCGAACGGTCGACATCATCGTGGCAGCCGTACTCGCCGCCGCGTTCGGTGTGGTGCTCGCCGGGTGGAACGCCCTGTGGGCCGCGACCGCCCCTGCGTTCACCTGGTTCCCGCCGGCGCAGGCCGTGCTCTACGGCATGTGGCTCGTTCCCGGTGTCCTGGGCGGTCTGATCATCCGCAAACCCGGCGCGTCGGTGTTCACCGAACTGGTCGCGGCCACCGTCTCGGTGTTCTTCGGCGCGCCCGCGCCGCTGATGATCGTGGTCTACGGACTTGTGGAAGGCCTGGGCGCGGAGCTGGGATTCGCCGCACTGCGCTACCGGTCCTGGCGGCTGCCCGCCGCCCTGCTCGCGGGTCTGACCGCCGGTTTGGTGCCTGCCGTCCTCGACAACGTGCTCTACAACGCCGCGTGGGCGCCGCAGTGGATGCTCGCCTACGGCGTCCTGGTCGTGGCCAGCTCGGTCGCTCTGGCCGGACTGGGCAGCTACCTGCTCGTGCGCGCACTGGCCAGCACCGGTGTCCTCGCACCGTTCGCCGCGGGGCGCGAGCAGTCCACGACATGACACCGGCGTACCCACCCGCCCTGGGTGTCCGTGCCCACGGCTGGGGCTACCGGCATGCCGGCCGGCAGGCGTGGGCGGTCCGCGGGCTCGACCTCACCGTGGAGCCCGGGGAGCGGATCCTGCTCGCGGGAGCGTCCGGTGCGGGCAAGAGCACCCTGCTCACTGCCCTTGCGGGACTCCTCGACCCCGAACAGGCCGGCGAGGTCGATGGCTCCCTCACCGTCGGCGGGTCTGCACCGGCGGAGGTACGGGACCGGGTCGGCATCGCGTTCCAGGACCCGGAGAGCCAACTGGTCATGGCGCGTGCCGGTGACGACGTGGCGTTCGGGCTGGAGAACCTCGGCGTGCCGACGGCCGCGATCTGGCCGCAGGTCGACGAGGCGTTCGCGCTGACCGGCTTTCCCTACGGCCGGGACCACCCCACCGGGCGGCTGTCGGGCGGTGAGAAGCAGCGGCTGGTCCTCGCCGGGGTCATGGCGCTCAGCCCGTCCGTCCTGCTGCTCGACGAGCCGACGGCCAACCTCGACCCGGCAGGCGCGGTGCTCGTGCGTACTGCGGTCGAACGGATCGTCGCGGCCCGGGGCACCACCCTGATCGTCGTCGACCACCGGGTCGACGACTGGCTGCCGCTGGTCTCACGGGTGGTGGTCCTGCAGGCCGGCGGCGGGGTGAAGGCCGACGGTGAGCCCGCGCAGGTCTTCGCTTCCGACGGCGAGAGGCTGGCCGCCGCAGGGGTGTGGGTGTCGGGGCGGCGGCTACCGCGACGGCGGGCACGGACCGTCGCGACCGAACCGCTGGTCGCCGCGGATGCCCTGAGGCACACCTATCCCGCCGCCCATCGACCCGCACTGGTCGACGCGAGCGTACGGCTCCACGCCGGTGAGGCGCTCGCCTTCACGGGTGCCAACGGGTCGGGCAAGTCGACTCTCGCGATGCTGCTCGCGGGCCTGCTCCCTCCGTCGGCGGGCAGCGTCCGCGCCATGCCGTCGTTGTACGTCCGCGCTGGACTCGACCCCAGATCGACCGCTGCCCGTGGTGCGCTGTTCCGGCGGCAGCGTGCCGAATCACCGCTGCACACCTGGCGGGCCGGCTCCCTCGTCCGTGCGATCGGAACTGTCTTCCAGGACCCGGAGCACCAGTTCCTCACCTCGACCGTCCGTGCCGAGCTCGCGCTCGGCCCCCGGCTCATCGGCTGCTCCCCCGGCGAGCTGACGTCGCGCGTCAACGACCTGCTGGACCGGCTGCGGCTCGCGCATCTCGCGAACGCCAATCCGTTCACCCTGTCCGGGGGGGAGAAGCGGCGGCTCTCCGTCGCCACCGCCCTCGCGACCGGGCCGGCCGCACTCGTGCTCGACGAGCCGACGTTCGGGCAGGACAGGAGCACCTGGCTCGAACTCCTCGACCTCCTCGCGGGCCTGCGCGACGGCGGACATGCGGTCGCCTTCGTGAGTCACGACGCGGACTTCGTGGCGGCCTTCGCCGATCGTGTCCTCGAGGTGCGCGCAGGACGGCTCGACCGCGCGAGCGGCGGACGGTTGGAGGCGTTCGGCGCCCGGGGGTGCACCCCATGAGCGTCCTGGCCGAACCGATCGTCGGCAATCCGCGGGCCCTGCTGGGACGGCTCAACCCGGTCACCAAGTTGGCGGCGGCCACGATCGTCATGCTCGGCCTGCTCTTCACCGGCGACATGGTGACACCGGCCCTCGTGCTCGCCGCCGAACTCGCCGCGGTGGCGGCCGCCGGCGTGCGGTGGCGGGTGTTCCTGCGCCGACTCTCGCTGCTGATCCTCATGACCTGTGGGTTGGCGCTGACGACCCTGTTGTTCACCGACCACCAAGGTGGGACGGTCCTGCTCGATACCGGGCCGCTCCTCGTGACGACCGGGAGCGTGGACGCGGCCGTCGCGATCGCGCTCCGGGTCCTCGCGATCGCCCTGCCCGGCGTCGTGGTGTTCGCCTCCACCGACCCGACGGAACTCGCCGACGCGCTGGTCCAGCATCTGCGTACGCCCCCACGATTCACGTTCGGCGCCCTTGCCGCGTGGCGACTGGTGCCGGTCCTGGGCGACGAGTGGCGAACCCTCCTGCTGGCCCGGCGAGCACGCGGGATCGACCCGGGCCGGTCGCCGGTACGCAGGATCCGGCTCTTCGCCTCGGGAGTCTTCGCGCTGCTGGTCTGCGCGATCAGACGTGGCGTGCGGCTGGCGACGGCGATGGAGTCGCGCGGCTTCACCACCGGGGCGGACCGGACGCTCGCCCGGCCACAACACCTCAACGCCGCCGACGGCGTGTTCCTCCTCACGACGGTGGTCGTCGTGAGCGGCGCTTGGGCGGTCAGCCTCTGGCTGGGAACCTGGCGGTTCCTGTTCTAGGCCGTCTCCCAAATCGCGGGATTTGGGAGACACGCCTAGTGACCCGCTGCCGATCAGGCGGTCTCGAACTCGCCGGCCCGGATGCCCGCGACGAACGCCTGCCACGCACCGACGCTGAACGTCAGAATCGGCCCGCCACGGTCCTTCGAGTCGCGAATCGCGATCTGTGGACCGAGACCGGCGACCTCGACGCAGTTGGAACCATTGCCGCTGAAACTACTCGCCCGCCACGCAGCGACCTCGACGCAGTTGGAACCATTGCCGCTGAAACTGCTGGTCCGCCACGCCAGGCGCAACGGGTCCGGTGCGCAAACCCGCATGGTCTTGTCTCCTCGCCGGGTTCAATTTCTGATCATCCTGTCTGCCGCCTGCGTGAGGTAGTCAGCCGAATCGGCCGGGCTGAGGGCCATCGCACGCAAGTGGTCGAAAGCCAGGCTATACCGGTAGATCTCGACATCTCGCTCGACATAACGATTAGCTGTCATTGTTTCGACATAAACGGCATCTGGCTCAGAAAGCTCAGGGAACTCCAGGATCGCGAAGGTTCCACTGGTCGCGGGGTGTGCACCAGCGGCGGTCGGCAGCACCTGAAGGGTCACATTGTCCTGGGCGGCGAACGCGCGAAGTCGGTCGTACTGGTCGGCCATCACCTTCGGCGAACCCACCAGCCAGGAAAGGGCAGGCTCGGCGATGACGGTCCAGAACCGGGGCGGATTCTCCTCGCGGGTGAGCAACTTCTGCCGCGTCATGCGTACCTCCACGCGCCGGTCGATCTCCGCAGGCGACGACAGCCCCATCGACGCGGCGTGGATGATCTCGCGGGCGTAGTCCTCGGTCTGCATCAGCCCGTGGACCAGATGTGCGTCGTAGCAGCGCATGCCGGCCAGTTGCGCCTCGACCTCGATGTAGTCGGCGTAGTCGCTGGGGACGAACTCCGCGTAGGCGTCCCACCAGCCCTTCGTCCGCGCGGTACGGGTCTTGCTCAGGATCGCCGTCCGGCGGTCACCCTCGACGCCGTACGAGTCGAGCAGGTAGCCCAGGTCCTTGGCGCTGATGCCGACGATGGCGGTCTCGATCCGGCTGATCTTGGCGACGGACCAGCCCAGCCTGGCCCCGACCTCCTCGAGGGTGAGCTGCGCACGTTCCCGCAGGAGCCGGAGCTCGGCGGCCAGGCGGCGGCGCTGGATCGTGGGGGACTTCGTACTCGATCGCGTGGCGTACATCCGTTTCTTCCGGGTCTGGTCGGGAATGTGGTCATAGGTGGCGCGAAGTGTCTGACCTCGCCCACTTCTGCACATCATCGGCGATGATCGTTTCGCCCGCGTAGTGAACGACAGAAGTGCAAATTTGCGCATTCGTGGTGCACGCGCACTACCACAGGATTACCGTCGGTGCAGAAGCAGTGCCGCAGCGCCATCACCTCGACGGGGAGGTTCGTAGCGATGGCAACGACGACACCGACGGTCACCTGGAGAAGGGGCCCAGGGAAGAGGGGCACGCGAAATCCCGGGGAAATGCCGGCATCGCAAGCCGAAGTCTGGTCCCTCGCGGCGGGCACACGCCGATCCGGAGCTCTCGAAGACGAACTCGACCGACGGGCACGAGACCTGGCGACCATTCACCGCGCCGAACGCGACCCACTCGGCTGGCAGCTCAGGTGGGGGTTCATCCCCTGGCCGGTGCTGGAGCGCTCGCACTGCGTCTTCTGCGGTCGGCAGTGGCTCTGTCCGCCGGCCGCATGGGCACAGGGCCGGCTGACCGCACTCGGCAGCCTCGGTCTTGAGCTGTCCGAGGAGGGCTCATGACCACGTCCTCGCTGACGCTGAAGATCGGGCCGGGTGACACCGCGCCCGACTCGGACCACCTCGGCGCCACCTACGACCAGGTCATCGCGACGATCCCAGTCCGCGACGTGCCCTACCCGTGGGTGCAGCTCGTCCGTCCCGGCGGTGAGCTGGTCGTGACGTGGCACAACCCGTTCGCGGGGGCCGTCGTCGCGCGGTTGAACGTCGCCGCCGACGGACGGGCGGCTGGAAACTTCGTCGAGGTCGCCGACATCGCATGCGAGGACGAGCCGGCACCGCTGATCGCCGAGGC
>JBOHED010000783.1:0-6298 GCA_050700915.1 Actinopolymorphaceae bacterium
GTTGACGAGGTTGCCCGAGCTGAACACTGTGCCGCGGTGCTCGGGTGGGTTGACGTCGACCAGGAGGGCGTACCAGTTCGGGGCGTTCGCCGAGGTCAGGGCGAGGGCGAGGAAGGCCACCAGGAAGCTGATCCCGACGGTCGGCTCGCTCACCACGCTCGTCAGCACGGCCGCGACGATGTCGCTGGTGCCGCCGCCGGCCACGACGTCGACGTGCAGCGGAAGGAAGAACAGCACGACATAGAACGGGATTCCGCCGAGGATGCCCACGGTGGCCACGAGGGCGCGCCCCCGCAACGTACGCCGTTGCAGCCGGTCACCGATCAGCCCGCCGACGATCGACAGCACCGCCCCGAGCTGGAACAGGGTGGCGAACAGCGCGCCGATGACGATCGCGGTCGACTCCGCATAGCCCTCCGCCTCCGCCTTCGCCTGGAACAGCCGCGGCAACCACACCAGCGACCCGAACACGAACTGCGCGGTGAAGCCCTGCATCACCAGCCAGAGGTTGGTCCGCCGGAGCAGGATGCGGGGCACCTCGCCGAGGCCGATCCGGTGGGGGTACTCCTTTCCGGCGGCGAAGATCGCGGCCAACTCCGGCTCGCTCTGGCCGCGGCGTACGTCGTAGGTGAACAGGTACGCCACCGCGGCGACCACGCCGGCGACGGTCAGCACCCAGAAGGGCCGCCTCCAGTCGTACGCGCCCAGGACGCCGGAGAGCAGGGTCCCGACGAGGGTGCCGACGCCCTGGGAGAGGCCCCAGAAGCTCATCACCAGGCCGCGCCGCTTTGGCGCGATCAGGTCGCTGACGACCGAGAACCCGACGCTCGCGACCGCGCCGATGCCGACCGCGGCGACGACCTGGGCGGCGAAGAAGCCGAGGAAGCTGCCGGACAGGGCCGTCGCCGCCGTACCGGCCGCCCAGACGAGGGTGCCGATCATGAGGACCGGCTTGCGTTGGGTCCGGTCGCCGGCGTACGCCCAGGCCACGGCGGCGACCGCGGCGACCAGGAAGCAAACCGCCGTCACGAGCCCCACCGCGCCCTCGCGGACGCCGAGGTCCCGAGCGATCGGGCTGTAGAGCGGGGGCACGAGCACGGCTGCCACGTTGTCGACCGAGGCAAGGATGATGAAGACGACGACGCTGTAGAGGCGATGCCCCGCGGTGCCCCGGAGCCGGGAGGTCTGGCCAGCGCTCGTCACGCGCACATCCAACCAGCATCCGCCTCAGGAACGCTCCGCCGAGACCCGGATAGGCCTGGGATCCGCGCCACCCTGTCCTCCGCCGGCCTTCGTCGGCCCTCCGATCCCGCCGAAGCTCCGGCGACCATGATCATGAAGAATTTTTGTGCCCATAGCCCGGTTTCCCTTCATGATCCCGGTTTCCTTCACACTGTGGATCATGGTCACGGTCCGCGGTCCCTTTGCGGCCGAGCTCATGATCACGGGGGCGCGACTCGCATCGTGTCCGGATTCGACGTCTGACGGATCGAGTTGCGCCAGGATTGACCTCGTGTCGCTCTCGAGCTGGGTCCCGGTCGCCAGCGGTTCGCCGTTCCCGGTGGAGAACCTCCCCTACGGCGTCTTCTCCCACCGCGAGGAGGACCCGCGGGTCGGTGTGGCCATCGGCCGCTACGTACTCGACCTCGCGCCGCTCGCGGCCAGCGAGGGAGCCGACTTCGCGAGCGTGTTCCAAGAGCCGACGCTCAACCCCTTCATGGCGCTCGGTCGCCGCGCGTGGCACGCGGTCCGGCACTGGCTGACCGAACGCCTGACCGACGAGAGCTACCGCTCCCTCGTGGAGCCCGAGTTGGTTCCCCGCGACCAGGTCCGGCTGCACATGCCGTTCGCCGTGGCCGACTTCGTCGATTTCTACGCCTCCGAACACCATGCGACCCGCCTCGGTCGGATCCTCCGACCGGGTGAGCCGCCGCTCAACCCCAACTGGAAGCACCTGCCGGTCGGCTACCACGGTCGGGCCGGCACGGTCGCCGTCTCGGGCACTCCGGTACGGCGACCATCCGGACAGTTCCGTGCCGCCGACCCTCCGAACGCAGCGCCCGAGTTCGGGCCCACCAGCCGGCTGGACATCGAGGCCGAGGTCGGGTTCGTCATCGGTACGCCGACCGAGTTGGGCACGCAGGTGGGTGTCGACGAGGTACGCGACCACGTCTTCGGTGTCGTTCTCGTCAACGACTGGTCCGCCCGCGACCTGCAGGCGTGGGAGACGCGTCCGTTGGGACCGTTCCTCGGCAAGTCCTTCCTGACCTCGATCTCGCCCTGGGTCGTCCCCCTCGACGCGCTCGAACCTGCCATGGTCACACCACCGCCCCAGGATCCCGAACCGCTGGCCTACCTACGCGGCACGCGTGACTTCGGTCTCGACCTCGAGCTCACGGTCAGCCTCAACGGGACGGTCCTGTCGCGGCCGCGCTACGGGTGCATGTACTGGACGCCCGGCCAGAAGCTCGCCCATCTCACCGCCAACGGCGCCGCACTGCGTACCGGCGACCTCTTCGCGTCCGGCACGGTCTCCGGCCCGAGCGAGGACACCTGCGGCTCCCTCATCGAACTGACCGACGGAGGCACGCGACCGGTCACGCTGTCGGACGGGTCGAGGCGGACGTTCCTCCTCGACGGCGACACGGCAACGATCGAAGCGACCGCACCGGTCGGCGGCGAACGGCGGCTCGGTTTCGGCGAGGTCAGCGGAACCATCTGCCCTGCCGCGTCGTAGAGATCGACATCTGCAGACGTAAGGCAACGAGTACTGCGTCGTCGCGTCGCACTGAGCCCGGACCAGTTCCGCGGCCCGGCGCGTCACAGGAGAGCCGCCGCGAACCCGGCGAACACCACGGCGAGAACCGCTGCCGCCGCCCGCGTACCACGTCCCACGCCCGTCCAGGGACCCTCGAACCGCCTTGCCAGCAAGGCGATTCCGGCAAGCAGCACCCCCATCACCGGGATCCAGACGAGCCGCGCCAGCACCCATCCGAGATCCTCTGGCGCCGCGGTCAACCCGGGAATCTCGCCGCTCACCGCCCCACCCATGGACACGAGCACCATCGGCACCTGATGCCAGCAGAAGATCGTCATGGCCGCGAGGTTGACGACGGCGACGCCGGCCCATAGCCCCGGCGCCCGCAACAGCCGGTTGAGCCGTCCGTGCAACGCGATCGCCACCCCGGACTGGATCGCCGCCAGCGCGGGCACGAGCAAGGACGGAGGATGGGAGTTCGTCCGTTCGGCACCGGGGACGCCGACCATGCTCAGCGGATAGTCGAACGCAAGAACAGCCGTGGCGAACACCGCCGTCCCGCCACACACGAGCAGCCACCAGCCGCGTCGCGTGAACCGTCCAAGCGCCCAGGAGACACCCAGCTGGTAGGCGAAAAGCCAACCAGGTAACAGGTTCACCAGCCCGACCCAGCTCGGCACCGACTCGTGCCACGGTCCATAGCGCAGCAGGTCCCCCACCGCGACGAGGGCGAAGAGAGGTAGGGCCGCCCACGCGCCCAGCCGCCGGTCGGCCGCGAGGGCGTACTTCGTCAGCGCCGTCAGGACCGCGTAGACGAGGACGAACCAGAACGGCTGGATCAGCAGAACTATCCACGTACGCAGCGTTCCGGCCGGTACGCCGACCGCACCGAGGACGACCAGACACGCCGCCGACACCGCGATCGCCGCCACGACGGGACGCCCCAGCCGGACGAAGCGCCGCAGCACCCACCCGCGGTAGGACTCGCCTCGGGACTCCGCTCGCAACAGACTCGCCACCGCCGAACGGCCACCCACCAGGAAGAACAGGCCGAGCATCTGCAGAAACCAACTGACCGGACCGAGAGCTCCCAGCGTCCGCAGCGGACTCGAGATCTGTAACGCACCGTCCGGCTGCACCACCAGCGCGCCGACCAGCCAGTGTCCGACAATCACCCCGATCGTCGCCAACGCGCGCAACCCGTCAAGGGCCCGGTCACGGTCGACCGGGGTCGCGGCATCGATCCGTACGCTGAACGACTGCCACCGATGCGGCCGGGCAGCCGGACGGCGCAGGACGACGTCGCTCATAGGGTGAGCCTAGGAACAGCGGCACGCCGTTCCTATCCGGAAGGCCCCGGATAGGGAAGTAAGGAGGACCCCGGTATTTCTCAGTCGAGGATGTTCTCGTGCAGGCGGGGAACGTCGGCGAGCAACCGCTGGGTGTACTCGTGCTGCGGGTTGAAGATCACGTCGTCGGTCGGCCCCTGCTCGACAAGCTCTCCTTGACACATGACCAGCACCCGGTCGCTGACATAGCACGCCTGGCCGATGTCGTGGGTGATGAACAGAATCGTCATGTCGTAGTCGGTACGCAGGTCACCCAGCACGTTGAGGATGTTGGCCCGCAACGAGGCGTCCAGCATCGAGGTGGCCTCGTCGGCGACGAGAATGCGGGGCTGCATCATCAGGGCCCGGGCGATCATCACCCGCTGCCGCTGGCCGCCGGACAACTGGTGCGGCCACTTGTCGAGCACCTCTGCCGCGGACATGCCCACGTGCTCGAGGGCCCGCGCCATCTGCGCCTCGGCTCCGTCGCCGGCGGCTTCGGACGCGAGGGACAGGGACCTGTGCAGCAGCCTGCGTACGGTGAAGAACTGGTTGAACGCACTGAACGGATCCTGGAAGACCGCCTGCACGTCCCGCCAGTACGTCCGCAACCGCCGGCCCGTCAGCGCGGTGACGTCCTGACCGTCGAGGTGCACGGTGCCGGCCGTCGGGTCGAGCAGCCGCAGCACCAGCCGCGCCAGGGTCGACTTGCCGCTCCCGCTCTCTCCCACGATGGTGACGACTTCCTGCCGTCCCAAGGTGAACGACACATCGTCGACGGCCCGGACGATGTTGGCGCCGTGACCGAACGTCCGGCTGAGACCGCGCGCCTCGAGCAACGGCGCCTTGTCGCCAGGCGTTTCGCGCGGAATGTCTGGCGACTGGTCGACCGCCGTGCCGGTGGATCCGTCCTGCGAGGTCACCCGCCCACCTCCACCGACTCGTCGGGATGTTGGTCAGCCCACCAGCAGCGCGAGAAGCGGAGCCCCGCACCCACCTGGGGTGGTTCGTGCGTACGACAGACGTCCATCACCAGGCCGCACCGCGGGTGGAACCGGCAGCCACTCGGCGGGCTCGCGAGGCTCGGCGGCGCGCCGGGAATCCCGCGGACCCGGGTCTGTCGCATCTGCGGCTCCGGGACCAGGACCGACGACAGGAGCGCCGCGCTGTACGGATGCCTCGGGCGGTTGATGATCTCGCTGGTGTAGCCGACCTCGGCGATCTGACCGGCGTACATGATGGCGATCCGGTCAGCGATGGTGTTGAGCACCGGCAGGTCGTGGGTGATGAAGATGACGCCGCCGATGATCTCCTGGCTCAGCATCTCCCGCAGCATCTCGATGAGGACGCGTTGGGACGACACATCGAGCGCCGAGGTGGGTTCGTCGGCGATGAGCAGCCGCGGGTCGAGCAGCGCCGAGACCACCGTGACGACGCGCTGCTTCATGCCGCCGCTGAGCTGGTGCGGATAGTAGTCGAGCACCCGGGCGGGCAGGTCGAGCTGCTCCAGCCGCTGCCGTGCCCGGTCGAGGGCTTCGTCCCGCTTGACGCCGGGTCGGTGCGCCCGGGTCACGTCGTACACGAAGTCGCGGATCCGGAGGGTCGGGCTGAGCGAGTTCATCGCACCCTGCGGCAGCAGGGACACGACCTCGCCGCGCCACTCCCGTGGCGGGTTCCGGTCGGGACCGAGATCGAGTTGCTGACCGTCGACCTCGAGTTCGCCGCCGAGCACGAACAACGGCGGGCGGACCGTGAGCGACAGGACCGCGCCGAGCGTGGACTTGCCACACCCCGACTCCCCGGCCACGCCGAGGACCTCGCCCTTGCGAACGTCGATCGACACGTCGTCGACCGCGACCACCTGGCCCCCCGCGATGCTGTAGGCGGCGCGCAGGCCACTCGCTCGAAGCAGCGACTGGGTGGACGTCGTCCTCAGATCGCTCATCCTCTGGTCGCCCCTTCGTTCGAGCCGGCCCCGGATGCAGTGGTGGCCGAACCGGCCCGCCCGTCACCGGATCCGGACTCCGACGGCTCGCCGGCGTCCAGCTCCACCGACGGAGGATCCGGGTCCGGCGGCAGCGCCGCCTCGTTCACGACGCCCACCTGGGCCAGCGCCGCACCCGCACCGCCGCCGGCCCGGCGCAGGCTCTGGCCCCGTCGCAGCCGCGGGTTGAAGACCTCGTCCAGGCTCGACTGCAACATCAGCAGGGAG
>JBOHED010000784.1:0-15258 GCA_050700915.1 Actinopolymorphaceae bacterium
CCGTGGCGCACATGTCGCACGACTCCGACGGCAACGTGTCGGAGTACGCAGAGACGGCGCTCGAGGTCTTCGACGAGATCGACGTCCGGGTGACCTGGTGCCACGTCTACCCCGGCGGGTACGACCCGGCGATCGTGGCGGCGATCGCCGACCGCGGGCACGAGCAGGCCCTGCACTACAACGCGATGGAGGACGCCGACATCGCGTCGTGGGGATGGCCCCAGCTGCGCGCACAGTACGCATGGGCACAGGCACTCACCGGCCGGGAACGCATCGTCTCCAACAAGAACCACTACACCCGCTGGGAAGGGTGGCACGAGTTCTTCGTCTGGTGCGAGCGGATCGGCATCGAGATCGACCAGTCCCGCGGGCCGAGCAAGCAGGGAGACGTGGGATTTCCGTTCGGGAGTTGCCATCTGTGGTTCCCGATCGCCGATGCGAGCGAGGCGAACCGGCGGATCGACGTCCTCGAACTTCCTTTACACACGCAGGATCTCGCCTGGGCGGGGCACGAGGCGAACCGTGACGTGATCCTCGACCAGGTGCTGGCCGAACACGGGGTCGCACACTTCCTCTTCCACTCACCACATCTGCATCTACGACCGCCGACGCGGGCCGCGTGCGTACGCCTCGCCGCCGAAGTGAGGTCGCGCGGCATGGTGTGGTGGACGTCGGAGCAGCTCAACTCCTGGGAACGCCGGCGGCGCGCGGTGAGGCTCGACGTCACGCGGGACGCGGAGGGTGCCCTACGGGTGACGGCGGAGACCGGCGCGGCGTTGGAGGGCGCCGCCGTCCTGCTCGCGGTGCCGGGGCTGTCCGACGATGCGGCGTTCACAGTCGAGACAGGCGCAGGGACGGCGACGGTCGTGATCCGGCACGGCAGGCCGTTCGTCGAGCTGACCACGGACCTGCCGACCGGCAGCACGTCGTTGGTCCTCCGGCCGGTGTGCGACGACGGCTGACGCGCGGGAGGGCTCAAGCGCTCAATGTGACGCCTCGGCGAGGACCTCGGCAAGCGCGTGCGAGGTCTGGCGGATCATGCCGGGGTTGGTGTCCCAGTAGTACGCCAGCCCGGAGACCGCCTGGTAGAGCGCCCAGCCGCGGCCACGCTGCCACGAGGCGTCGTCGACGTCGAGCTCGGCCCGGAACCGTCGCCGACTGTCGCTGCCGAAGACGTTCCACGCGGGCTGCAGGTCACACGCCGGGTCGCCGACGTTGAGGCCACCGAAGTCGATGACCGCCGACAGTCGACCGTCGACGACGAGCAGGTTGCCGGGGAGCAGGTCGCCGTGCAGCCAGACGTCCTTGCCGCCCCAGGGCGGAGCGGCGAGCGACTCCTCCCACGAGCGGAGTGTGGCGGCGCCGTCGATCCGGTCGCCGAGCCGGGTGATCGACCGCCTGACCTGCTCGTCGTGTTCGGCGAGTGGTCCGCCTCGGCCTCCACGGGGACGCGGGTACGCACCGGTCGTGTCGATCTGGCGAAGGGCCGTCACGAACGCGGCGAGATCGACAGCTGCCTGGTCCAGGTCCTCGAGCGTGCCGTTGGCGTTGTCACCGGGCAGCCATTCGTACACCGACCAGTCGAAGGGATAGCCCTCGGCCGGCCGCCCCAACGCCACCTGCACGGGAAGGGAGAGAGGCAGGTGCGGTGCCAGCTTCGGTAGCCACGCCGCCTCCTTCGCCGCCTGTTCGGTTGCCCAGCCGATGCGTGGGAGCCTGACGGACAGGTGAGCGCCGAGCCGGTAGATGTCGTGATCCGTTCCGTACGACACGACCAGGTCGATCGGCAGATCCGCCCACTGGGGGAACTGGCCCGCCAGCAGGCGACGAACCAGCTCGGCGTCGGTGATGATCTCGTCGGCATGCATCCTGGTTCGGCCCACCGCGGCATCCTCGGTGAGCAGCTGCACCTGTGGCAACCGGATTTGGCGGCCCAGCACGTGCGGCGCACACCGTCGTGGGTGTCCTCGCCCGCGTGTTCGACGCCAGTGGGGCCACGTCAACGTCGACCATGGTCCAGCGGGAGGCTGATCGGCCTCTGATCAGTCGGACCGGGAGCGGCGGTAGCTGTTGATCGTCACGCCGGAATCGCTGATCCGGCTGTCCGCCAGCCGGAACCGGGTCAACGCGGCCGTGTCGGCGAACATCCGTTTCCCGCCACCGAGCAGGATCGGGAAGATCAACAACCGATACTCGTCGACAAGATCATGCTGGTGCAGCGCCTGGAGCAGTCGTCCGCTGCCGAAGACCAGGATCTCCCCGTCGCCGTCGCCGTCGCCGTCGCCGCGAAGCCGCTGCACCTCTGCCGGTAGGTCGGGGCCGAGCCGGACCGTGTTGTGCCAGGCCGGATCGTCGAGCGTCCGCGACACCAGATACTTCGGCATCCGGTTCATCGCAGCGATCGCCGGATCGGTCGCGTCCACCTGCTTCCAGTCCTCGACGAACTTCTCGTACGTCCGCCGACCGAGCAGCATGCCCGCTGCCTTGCTGGTCGCGTCGCCCATGAACGTCGCGACCGACTCGTCCATGTAGGGCTGGACCCAACCCCCGTGGACGAACCCGCCGTCGGCATCCTCGTCGGCACGCAGCGGCGCCTGGATGACTCCGTCCAGCGAGATGAAGTTGATCACGACAATGCTGCTCATCCGGTCACCCTAATGGCACGATCGGCAACCTGGGGCCGAGGCACGCACGGGGCTGACAAAGCCTGGGCCGAGCACCGATCCTCAGTCGAGGTGGTGCAGGACCTTCTCGATGGCGGTGGCGACGTCGTGGATGTCCTCCTCGGTGCCCAGCAGCACCGGCTGCGGCAACCACACGGTGTCGGAGGCCAGCAGCTCGGTCACCGGCAGTTTCGGTTCCGGGTACGGCTGGCCGAGCCGCCCGGTGATCGACGCGATCTCCGCGCGGAGCGCACTGGTGCGGTGCAGGCCCTGGTATCCACCCGAGCAGGGGATCCCCTCCGCCGCCAGCGCCTTGACGAACGCGTCGCGACGCTCCGCACCGACCCCGGGCAGCCGGAAGACGAACAGGTGCCGGCCGTGCGCGGTGACCGCCTCGCCCGGTTCGGGCACCCACACGCCGTCGAGCTTGCCCAGCAGTGCGGTGAGCAGAGCGGCGCTGGCGTCCCTGACCGCCTGTTGTCCCGGATGCCGCCGCAGCTGGCCACGCAGGATCGCCGCCTGGAACTCGGTCAGCCGCAGGTTGTAGCCCAGGCGTTCGTGCTCGTACCACCCACCACCGGGTACTCGCCCGACGTTCGTCAGCGCGTACAGCTCGTCGGCGAATGCGCTGTCGTTCGTGACGACCGCTCCACCCTCGCCGGCGCTCACGTTCTTGCTGCTCTGGAAGCTGAACGTACCGACGGTGCCGATCGCACCGACCCGGGCGCCCCGCCACTCCGCACCATGGGCCTGCGCGGCGTCCTCGACGATCGCCACGCCGTGGTCACGGCCGAGTGCGGTGAACGCGGTCATGTCACACGGTCTTCCGGCGATGTGGACAGGCATCACGGCCTTGGTCCGCGGGGTGATGGCCGCCGCTGCCGCTGCCGGGTCGAGCAGGTGCGTCGCCGGATCGAGGTCGGCGAAGACCGGGACCGCCCCGACGAAGGTGGCCGCCGCGGCGCTGGCGATGAACGTGTACGACGGAACGACGACCTCGGACCCGATCCCGACGCCTACGGCACGCAACGCGGCCGCGAGGGCCAGCGTGCCGTTGCAGACACAGACACAGTGGGCCGCCTGCTGGTAGGACGCGAACTCCCCCTCGAAGGTCGCCACCACGTCGCCGTGGGTGCTGCCCCAGTTGCCCGACGCGAGGACCTCCGCGATCGCCCGAGTGTCGTCGTCATCCGCGCTCGGCCAGCGCGGAAACGGTCGAGTACGGACTGGGCTGCCGCCGTTCTGGGCGAGCAGGTCTGACATCTGCGGGTCACCTCGGCTTCGGTCTGCTAGGTAGGTCTCGCCTGCAGGATCGCCGCCACCCGATAATGGGTCAAGACCGAATATGACCTGGTGGCCATAGCCGGCCGAACCGATCTTGACCGGACACTCGGCACGAGTTACGGTCAGGCCCTAAACTCTGCCGTGGGCCACCGCCCCGTCCTCGCAGGGGGCGCCGCCCGTGGGCGTTCCTGAGCGGCGGGCCCTGCCTACCGTGGTCCCGTCGTACGGATCGGAACTGGAGCGCAAGGTGTTCGACAACGCAGCGGATCTCGAGGACCGGCTGGCCGAGCCCTCACCGGCGCTCGTCTCCGACCTCGGTGACTTCGCCGGCCGGCAAGGGGATCTGGTGGTGCTCGGCGCGGGCGGCAAGATGGGACCCAGCCTGTGCCAGCTCGCCCGGCGCGGTCTCGACGCCGCCGGACGCCGCGACGTACGCGTGATCGCGGTGTCCCGATGGTCCAACCAGGCAGCGGAGCAGAGCCTCCGAGCGGCCGGCGTGGAGACCCGTACGTTCGACCTCACTCCCGACGCCGACCTCGCCGGCCTGCCGGATGCCGGTGGCGTGGTCTACATGGTCGGCGCGAAGTTCGGGTCGAGCGGGCGGCCGGCGCACACGTGGGCGGTCAACGCGTTGCTCCCCGACGCCGTGGCCCGCCGCTACGCCGACACCCCGATCGCGGCCTTCTCCACCGGCAACGTCTATCCGCTCACCCCAGTGTCAAGCGGCGGTTGCACCGAGGACGATCCGCCCGGACCGGTCGGCGAGTACGCCATGTCCTGTCTGGGCCGCGAGCGCGCCTTCGAGTACGCGAGCATCGAACGCGGTACGCCGGTCACGTTGATCCGGCTCAACTACGCGGTCGAGATGCGCTACGGCGTCCTCGTCGACATCGGCACCGCCGTCCGGGACCAGCGACCCGTCTCCCTCGCGACCAGTCGCGTCAACGTCGTCTGGCAGCGCTACGCCAACGAGGTGGCGCTCCGCAGCCTGCTCCACGCCTCCGTACCGGCGTTCGTCCTCAACCTCACCGGGCCGGAAACGGCGTCCGTACGCAGGATCGCCCACCGGTTCGGTGACCTGCTCGGGATGGAACCCACCTTCACCGGCGACGACGCTGCCACGGCGCTCCTGTCCGACGCCGGCCGCTGTCATCGGATGTTCGGCTACCCCGACCTTTCCCTGCAGGCGTTGGTGGACGCGACCGCCGACTGGCTCGCCAAGGGCGGGACCGTGTGGGACAAGCCGACGAAGTTCGAACGCCGCGACGGGACGTTCTGATGAGACAAACGGGACCCGGGGACCCGACGGGGGGGCCGAGGTTTCCGGGGGCGCTCCCGCCGGCCGAGGCCCGCCTGCTCGCCCACGGTTGCGTGATCCCGGCGCATCCCCTGGCCCTCACCGCGCAGCACCGCCTTGACGAACGCCGCCAGCGGGCGCTCACCCGCTACTACCTCGCCGCCGGGGCTGGAGGAGTCGCCGTCGGCGTCCACACGACGCAGTTCGCGATCCGCGAGGCCGGCCTGCTCGAGCCCGTCCTCGCGCTGGCCAGCGCCACGATCGACGAACACCTGGCCCCAGCCGTAGGTCCAGAAGTAGCCACGGATGTAGGCCCAGAAGTGGGCGCGGAACAGCGGCGGTCGTTCCTCCGTATCGCGGGCGCCTGTGGTGACCTCCGGCAGGCGATCGCCGAGGCCGAACTCGCCGCCAGCCTTGGCTACCACGCCGTCCTGCTCGGCCCGGCCGGCGGAGGGGATGCGGACGAGGCCGACCTCCTGCTCCGCGCGAAGGCGGTCGGCGAAGTACTGCCGATCGTCGGCTTCTACCTGCAGGAGGCGGTCGGCGGGCAGCGACTGTCCCGGCGATTCTGGCGGGAGCTCGCCGATCTGCCGAGCGTCGTGGCCGCCAAGATCGCGCCGTTCGACCGTTACCGCACGCTCGAGGCGGTCAGGGGGATCAGCGAGTCCGACCGCGGGTCCGAGGTCGCTCTCTACACCGGCAACGACGACGCGATCATGGCCGACCTGGTGACGCCCCTGGAGCTGCCGATCGGTCCACACGTCGTACGCCGGGAGATCGTCGGCGGACTCCTCGGCCAGTGGGCGGTGTGGACGAAGCCGGCCGTCCAGATGCTTCGGCGGATCCATCACGCCGTACGCACCGACCCGGCGGAACTGGGCCCGCTGCTCGTCGAAGGTGCCCAACTCACCGACGCGAACGCCGCGATCTTCGACGCGGAGAACAACTTCGCGGGCTGCATCGCCGGCGTCCACGAGATCCTGCGTCGGCAGGGTCTGCTGGCCGGCACCTGGTGCCTCGACCCGCGCGAGACCCTCTCCCCCGGCCAGGTCGCCGAGATCGACCGGGTGTGCACGGCCTATCCGCACCTCGCCGACGACGCGTTCGTCGCGGAGCACCTCGACGCCTGGCTCCGCTGAGACCCTGCCACCGAGGCGAGCCACCGAACGAGGCACCGGCACGATGCGCGACCATGGGGGAATGACGACGGCCGCGAGGTACGCCGAGTTCGCCACCCGAGAGGCGCACGGGGTGTCCGCCACCTACGAACGCCTGGCGCGCGCGGTCGCCCACGACGGCGAGGTGCTCGTCCTTCTCGACTCGCTTCCGCCGGTGAAGCGGCAGCCCAACCTGCTGTTCGGCGTCGTGCGGTTCCTCGGCGGCCCGGTCGAGGATCCTGCCGCGTTCTGCGCCTACACGGTCGCGAACTGGCCGGCGATCGAGGCGGAGATGCGCCACCGGGCCACGCAGACCAACGAGGCGGGACGGTGCGCCCTCCTGCTTCCGGTGCTCGCCGCGCTGCCGCAGCCGCTCGCGCTCCTGGAGGTCGGTGCGTCCGCCGGGTTGTGCCTCTACCCCGACCGGTACGCCTACCGGTACAGCGACATGGACGGTGACCAGGACAGCGACCCGGACCGGGACCACGTGGTCGGCGACGGCGCACCTGTCCTGGCGTGTGCAACGACCGGAATGGTGCCGCCGGCCGCCGTACCCAAAGTGGTGTGGCGTGCCGGCCTGGACCTGAACCCGCTCGACCTGACCGACCCGGCGGACGTCGCCTGGCTCGACACGCTGATCTGGCCCGAGCACGCGCACCGCCGCACCCGGCTGCGGGCCGCGGCCGCTGTCGCCGCAGCCGACCCGCCCCTGCTGGTCCGCGGCGACCTGATCGAGGATCTACCGGCACTGGCCGCGCAGGCTCCGGGCGACGCGACGCTGGTGGTGTTCCACAGCTCGGTGCTCTACCAGGTGCCGCCGCAGCAACGGGAGACGTTCACCAGGCTGGTACGCACGCTGCCCGGGCACTGGATCGCGAACGAGGCCCCGGACGTACTCCCCTACGACACCCTCCCGGAGCCGCCCGGCCAGGCGTTCCACAACGTGCTCGCACTGGACGGCAAGCCGCTCGCCTGGACCCGGGCACACGGGGAAGGGCTCACCTGGTTCGGGTAACCGGGCCGTAGGCGGTCAGGAACCGGTCGCGGAAGGTGTCCATCCGCCAGACCGGAGCATCGGGGTGCGGCTCGAGGCCGTCCTGCCAGCCCCAGTCGGAGATCCGGTCGAGCACCTGGTGGTCGTGGGCGACGATCGAGATCGGTACGTCCCGGTTCGGGTCGCCGCGGGTGACGGTGGGGACGGGCTGATGGTCACCGAGGAACACGAGGACGGTGTCCTCGTCGCCGTATCGCTCGACGTAGGAGACCAGGCTGTCCACCGAATAGGCGACCGAACGCGCGTAGTCCTTCCGTACCTGATCCTGGTCTGTCCACACCTTCCTGGATTCCTCGCCCGTCTTGTGCGGGGAGTCGTAACCCGAGCCGTCACCTAGCTGGTCCCAGCCGATCATCGTGGGCAGCGGCACCCACGGGTTGTGGCTGGAGGTCAGGACCACTTCCGCCAGCAACGGCCCGCGTCCCGGCACGCCGTTCTCCAGGCGTTCGAAGGCCGACAGGGCGTACTGGTCGGGAATGCCCGACCAACCGAACGCCGGACCCTCGTAGCCGAGGTGGCGGGAATCGTAGATCCGGTCGAACTCGTAGAACTCTCCCTCCGGCCACGCCCGCGTGGTGCCCGGGAAGATGCCGACCGTCCGCCAGGCGCCGGTGCGGTGGAAGGCTCCGGTGAGGGTGAGGCGCTCTGCTGTGGTGACGGCGCGATAGCGCTGCTCGTTCTTGATCCACAGACCGGACATGAACGTGGAGTGCGCGAGCCAACTGCCGGCACCCGTCGTCGGCGAGGTGAGGAAGGCGCTCCGGGCCGAGAATCCGGCCGTACCCAGACGACCGGCCCCCTCCTCGAGCGCGGCACTGACCACAGGCGCCATCTGTCGGTCCTCGATCGCGCTCCGGCCGTAGCTCTCGACGAAGGCGAAGATGACGTCCTTGCCGCGCAAGCCGGTCAGGAGCCGGTCCGGCGGGACGTCCCGGAACGCGTCGACGGTGCTCTGGTCGGCGAACGCGCGCCGGTCCTGCAGACTCGCACCGATGGAGTGCACCCGGTTCCGAACGAACGTGCTCGTGTTCTCGGTGGCGAGTGGCACCCCAGCGATCTGGACGTTGAGCGTCACACCGACCATCCAGGCGGTCCCGAGAATCAGGGCACTCCTCGTGGCCACCTTCCGGTACTCGACCATGACGTGGCTGAGCCGGACGACCGCCAGGGCCGTGAGGACCGGCAGTGTGAGGACGACCAGCACTGCGCCGATCACGGCAGCGAGCGCGCCGCCCGGGCCGACCGATTCGTTGAGGAACTCCACCGCGTTGGCGAGCAGGACCCAATCGAACACCAGGTGGAACGGCCGGTCGAGATTCGCGTACAAGCCCATGTCGAGGAGTTTGTTGACGGTCAACGCCCCGAGGGTCGCCCCGGCGAGCACAGCGACGACCCGCCTCGGTTTCGGCGGCAGGGCCAGCAGGATGGCGGCCCCGAAGAGCCCTTCCAACGGGATACGCGTGAACGCGACTGGTGTGAGGTGGGTGAGGTGGTTCGGCAGCACAAGGGCGACGTGCACGAGCACCGCCGCGAGGACCGTGATCGTCCACGCCACGGACCGCGTCGCTGTCGGATGCCTGTCCCGCCAGCGGCCTGCAGCCGTGCCGTCGCCGGACGTCTCGTCGGGTGTGGTGCGAGGAACGCGGAGCGGACGAAGCTCGAGCATCAGGTTCCGGAGTTTCGCCCGTGCCGCCACTGCCACCACACAGACTCCCCGAACGAGCAGGCCAGCAGGGCGAGCGCCAGCGCCACGGCAGCGACCTCGACAACCCACGGAAGCAGCTCCGCGCTGGCCACGATGAGGACGACCGCCTGGATCACGGCCACGACCTTGCGCGCATAGAGCGGCCGCAGCGGAGTACGCAACCACGGCAGGACCCAGCTGGCCGCGACATAGGCGTACCGCATGAGTCCGATCGCCAGGACCCAGCCGCCCATCGTCGCCGCGACGAAGACGCTGAGGACGAGCACGAGGAACGAGTCAGCCTCGATGTCGAAGCGCGCACCGAACTCCGACTCCGTACCGGTACGACGGGCGACCCTGCCGTCCACGCCGTCGAGGATCAGCGCCACGGAGGCGAGGGCGACCATCACAGCGGGCGCGCTCTCCCCGATCCGGTCCGCGGCGATCGCCGTCACGCCGCCGATCAGGGTCAGGCGGGTCAGGGTCACGCGGTCCGCGGGGCTCAGCGACCACGTGCCGGACCGCCGGAACGCCGAAGCGAGGACCATCGCACCGCCGAACGTGAAGAAGGCACCGGCCAGCAGACCCGCCGGTCCCAGCCCCAGGTAGGCCCAGAGCGCGACGAGGACGGCGACCACGATGGCCGCGGCCGCGACCAGATCGCGACGGTACAACGGCGTGCCGCCCGACACCGGCACGCCATCCGGACCCACCAGCCGTCTCGCGGCTCCGCGTTCGCCCATCTCGATGCCGCCACCTCGTCTCCGCGCCGCCGACCCCGGAACACTGTCTCCCCCAGTACGTCCCGGACGAGCGTACGGTTCATTCCCGCAGGCCTGGCGGGCGCCGCGTCATGCTAGCCAGGCCCAGGCCTAGCCCACGCCTAGCCCGGCCGGGTGGCGCCGGCATAGGGCATGTAGTCGATGGTGATGTACCGGACGTTCTCACCCGGCCGTGGTGCGTCGATGACCTTGCCGTCTCCGGCGTAGATCCCGACATGGCTCAGGTCGTCGTAGTAGAAGACGAGATCGCCCGGCCGCAGGTCCGAGCGCGCGACCTTCGGAGAGCTGTCGTACTGCATGCTCGACGAGTGCGGCAGGGAGACCCCGGCCGCCGCCCACGCCTTCAGCGTGAGGCCGGAGCAGTCCCAGCTGTCCGGCCCGTCGGCGCCGTAGACGTAGGGCTCCCCTAGCTGGTCGCGGGCGAACGCGAGCGCCTTCTCACCGCGCGTGCTCTCCGGCGGCGGTGAGGGCGTGGGTGTGGGCGACTTCGTGGGGGTCGGCGACGGTGACCGGGTGGGGGTCGGCGACGGTGACCGGGTGGGGGTCGGCGTCGGGCTCGGAGTGCTGCGTTCCTCGGCACGGGACGCCCGCAGCTGTGCCTGCCGGCGTTGCTCCGCCGCCTCCAGCCGTCGACGTTCCTCGGCGGTGAGCCGGTCGAGGATCGCCTGGGCGCGGGCGGCGTTGCGGAGCGCGGCCTTCCTGCGTACGTCCGTCTCGTCCTTGACCGCGCGGATCTCGTCCCGCTGGTACGACAGGGCCCGCCGCTGCTCGGTCAGGTCGACCTGCTCGGCCTGGAACCGCCGCAACAGGTCCGCCTGCTGGCTGGACAGCGCCTTCACGGTGCTCATCTGCGCCAGGTAGTCGTCGGGGTTGTCGGCGACGAAGACCTGCACGGTGGCGTCCAGACGACCGCCCGACCGGTACTCGGCGGCCGCGAACTGTCCGATCTGGTCACGCATGGCATCGACCCGGCGATGCTGACGGGTGACGTTGCCGGTGAGCGTGCGGACCCGGCGGTTCATGGCGGCCATGTCGGTCTCGAGCGCGTTGGCCCGCTCCGTGATCACCTCGGCCCGGCGGTAGAGCGCGTCGACCTGCTGGCGTACCTCGTTGATGTTGCGCGTCGGCTCGGCGGAGGTCGACCCGGGAACACCGACCACCGCGGCGACGGTGGCGGTGCCGAGCGCGACGAGCGCCCGTCCCTGGGGGTCACGACGGCGACGATGCCTTGGCGCAGGGCGATGCTTGGACACGGGTGACACGCCCTTCCTCGTCCCGCCGGCCTGCCCGACGGGAACAGGGACGCCTGGCTCCACGGGAAGTCAGCTGACTCGGCGCCCGTGCGAATCAAGCATCCAGCTGCGCCTGCGCCGACCGAGGCGGCCTCCTCATGCGGGCAGACGCATGGGGCTGGACTGTAGTTATCCTTTCGTGATCCCTCAACCCCTCAGCTCCTCTGCGACCAGGACGAAGGACGGCGTACATGACCTATCGCACCCTCGGGCGTACCGGCGTGAAGGTGAGCCCCCTGACGCTCGGCACGATGATGTTCGGCGCCTACGGCAACCCGGACCACGACGACAGCATCCGCACCATTCACCGGGCGCTCGACGCGGGCATCAACATCCTCGACACGGCCGACGTCTACTCCCAGGGCGAGTCCGAGGAGATCGTCGGCAAGGCGCTCGCGGGTGGGCGGCGCGACGACGTCGTTCTCGCGACGAAGTTCCACGGCCGGCTCGGCGACGACCCGAACCACGCCGGCAACTCCCGCCGGTGGATCATCCGCGAGGTCGAGAACAGCCTGCGCCGGCTCCAGACGGACTGGATCGACCTCTACCAGGTGCACCGGCCGGAGCCGGACATCGACATCGACGAGACACTAGGCGCGCTCAGCGACCTGGTCCACCAGGGCAAGATCCGCTACGTGGGTACGACGACCTTCCTGCCGTCGCAGCTCGTCAAGGCGCAGTGGGTGGCCGAACGCCGGAACCGCGAGCGACCGGTGACCGAGCAGCCGCCGTACTCCCTGCTCGCCCGGGCGGTCGAGCGCGAGGTCCTGCCGCTGGCCGAGGAGTACGGGTTGGGCGTACTCCCGTGGAGCCCACTCGCGGGCGGCTGGCTCTCCGGCCGCTACCGGCGCGGCCAGGAGCCCACCGCGGTGTCCAGCCGGGCCGCCCGGCAGCCGGCCCGCCACGACCGGTCGCTGCCGGAGAACGCGCGCAAGCTGGAGGCGGTCTACGCGTTGACCGAGCTCGCCGACGAGGCCGGCCTGTCGCTGATCCAGCTGGCTCTGGCGTTCGTCCTCGAACATCCGGCAGTGAGTTCGGTCATCATCGGCCCGCGCACGATGGAGCACCTGGAGTCCACTCTCGGCGCGGAGAAGGTCTCGCTCTCTTCCGACGTCCTCGACCGGATCGACGAGATCGTCCCGCCAGGAACGACCCTCAACGAAGCTGACGCGGGCTACCAGCCACCGGCGATGGTGAACGCCCGGCTGCGTCGCCGCGGCGCGGCACGATGAGCGGCTACAGCTCGAGGCGGTAGATGACCGGGGGACGACCCATCTGACCTTCGGCGAGGGTGCCGACCGGTACGGCGGCACCGGCGCGTTCGAGACGCTTGAGCAGCCGGCGGGCACTGCGTTCCTGGATCGAGAACGCCTCCGCCACCTCGGCAGCCGTCACCTGCGCGTCGGCACCCTCCACCAGGCCACGCAGGGCCTGCAGGGTCCCACGGCTCATGCCGAGGCGCCTGGCGAGCCGGCCGATGTCGGTCGGTGCCGGCTGTCCGCCGTGGGCGCTCCGGGCCAGGACGATGTCGGCGTCGTGCGGCCCGGAGAACACCGCCGCGACCTCGCCGTCCGCGCGGGCGCGGGCCAGCGCGCGGGACGCCCGTGCGGCCGCCTCCCCCGCCGAACGGGCGAGCCCCAGCCCGACGTGGACAGAACCGTGCCGGGCGGCCAGGCGTTCGAGGAACGGGGCGGCCGTGAAGTCGGCGGTCGCGCGTTCCAGCGGTCCTCGGGTCGTCACCAGGAGATAGCGGTCGGCGTCGATCCGCACCACCGCGCCGCCGAGCTCGCCCAGGTCGCGTTCGAGTGCTTCGTCGGACGCGTCGAGCTCGACGAATCCCAACGCCACCTGGGCGTCGGAGTCGTGCGCACTGCGGATCCGCAGCGCGAGTGCGTCGACGGCCTCCCGGATGTCCCTCGGCGCCGGCGCCAGCCGGACCACCGGCATCTCCTTGCGCAGCACGTCGTACGCCGATCGCAGGCAGGTGATCGCGACCGTCGCCCCGTGCTGCTCCCGTGCCTCGCGGTGGAACGCCACCACGTCGCGGGAGCGTACGGACGCTTCGTACTCCATCGTGCGAACCGACGTCTCCGCCAACCCCGCCTCGGCGAGCGTCTCGGCGACCTCCGCCGGCTGCAGCGTGTCGATGCTGACCAGGCTGAGGTCTCCGCCGTCACGGGAGAGCCGCAACAGCGCGGCGAGGAGGGTGACCCCGCTGTAGGAGACGTGCCCGGAGGGCAGGACGTCCGCGCGCTCGGCGGTCGCGATCGCGTGCGGGACGACGCCGGTGAAGAGCCATCCGTCGACCTCGTGGCCACGGGACCGGGTGATCCGGAGGGTCTCCTGCTCCCACCGGTACGGCAGTCGGATCGCCCGAAGATCGCTCGACGCGTCGACCACCGCCGCCACCCGGGGCACGAGGTCCGACGGGCCGACGACGCCGACCGTCAGCTGTGCCCGCACCACGACACCCAGCCGGTACGCATCCTCATGGGCGTAGGTTACGGCCCGGCCCCAAAATGCTCGACCGGGCACCCTCACCGAGCGGGCCTGGGACCCGCACTGGGCCGGGCGTGCAGGGTTCCTCAGAAGAACCTGCCGTACCGTCTGTCGAATTCGCGCTGGGCGTTCGACGTACAGGTATTCCGACCGAAGACGTAGTAGCAGGAAGGCAACTCATCATGGCTCAGTACGCGGTTCTGATCTACGCGAACGATTCCGCCCACCGCCCGAACCACACGCCTGAAGAGACCGAGTCGTGTGATCTGCATGCGGAAGCGCTGGAGCGGTCCGGCTCTATGGTCGCAGCGTGGGCCCTGACCCCCAGGGACCTGGCGACTTCGGTCCGAGGCGACGCGATCACCGATGGCCCGTTCGTGGACGCCAAGGAGATCGTGGCCGGCTTCTACATCCTCGAGGCGGCTGATCTGGACGCGGCGCTGGCGATCGCCAGGCTCAACCCGGCCTGCCAGGAGGGTGGCGGGGTCGAGGTCCGGCCGATCGCGGAAGGCGGGTTCGTGGAGCAGAAGTCCGGATGACCGACCCGGCGGCGGTCGAGGCGGCGATCGTCGAGGCCCACCGTCGCGAGTGGGCCCTGGTGCTCGCCGCGACGGTGCGTGTGGCCGGCGACCTGGACCTGGCCGAGGAGTGTGTCCAGGAGGCGTACGCCTCGGCACTGCAGACCTGGGCCCGCGACGGCATCCCACGCAACCCGGCGGCATGGCTGACCACCGCGGCCAAGCGGCGCGCGATGGACGCCATCCGGCGGGAGCGGACGTTCCGGTCGAAACTGCCGCTGCTGGTGGAGCCCGAACAGGTCGTCGAGGACACCGCGGTGGACCAACTGATCGGACAAGAGTGGGAAGATCCGGAGGACTCCGTGCCGGACGAACGGCTGCGGCTGATCTTCACCTGTTGCCATCCGGCGCTCGCGCAGGAGGCGCAGCTGGCGCTGACCCTTCGACTGGTGTGCGGGGTTCCGACTCCGGACATCGCCAGGGGTTTCCTGGTGTCGGAGCCGACCATGGCGGCGCGGCTCACCAGGGCGAAGAAGAAGATCGCCGGCGCCCGAATCCCTTACCGGGTACCACGTTCGGCCGAGCTCCCGGACCGGCTGCGGTCCGTGCTCGGCGTGATCCAGCTGCTCTTCACCACTGGACACACCGCGCCGTCGGGTGTCGACCTGGTGCGCGCCGACCTGATCGAACGCGCCCTGCACCTGGCCCGGATGCTGCGCGAGCTGATGCCGGACGAGGCCGAGGTCGGTGGGTTGCTCGCGCTGCTGCTGGTCACCGATGCGCGACGGGCCACCCGGATGGACGCCGCCGGACGATTGCAGCGGCTGGAGGAGCAGGACCGTTCGCTCTGGGACGCGGGGGCGATCGCCGAGGCGCACGACCTGATCGTGGCCGCCCTGCGCACCGCGGGGGCGGGACGGTACACGCTTCAAGCGGCAATCGCCTCGCTGTACGCGGAGGCACCCTCCTACGACTCGACCGACTGGCCACAGATCGTGACCTTGTACGACAGGCTTCTGCAGGTCTGG
>JBOHED010000785.1:0-5258 GCA_050700915.1 Actinopolymorphaceae bacterium
CCTGTCCCGGTGGGTCGGGCTCGGTAAGCGGGCGCCGCTCGTCGCCGGGGTGATGGCGCTGTTCCTGCTCGCGTTCGCCGGGATCCCGTTGACCAGCGGGTTCATGGGCAAGTGGGCCGTGTTCAGCGCGGCCTGGCAGGGTGGTGCCTGGCCGCTGGTCGTGGTCGGTGTGGTGGCGAGCATCGTCGCCGCGTTCTTCTACGTACGTGTCATCGTCCTGATGTTCTTCAACGAGCCCGCGGCCGAAGGTCCGACGGTCGCCGTCCCCAGCGTCTTCACCGCAGGTGCCGTCGCCATCGGGGTCGCCGCTACCGTGGTCCTTGGCCTGTTGCCGGAGCCGCTGCTCCAGCTCGCGGCGCGGGCCGCGGACCTGGCGGGCTGACCGCGGTCGCGACGGGCGACCGCGGAGGCGGGCACCGCGCCGCCCGTGGCGCCTGTGCCACGGCGGCGTCACGGCGGGAGGGGAGGTGTGCCGATGAGCATGGCCGGGTTGCCCGTGCCGTTCGTCGACGCGTCCCTGGACGCGCGGGTGCGGGCGCGGCTGGACGAGGTCGAGCAGCAGCTGTCGACCGTCGTCGCGAGCGACTTCGGGTTCGTCACCGAGACGGCGCGGCACCTGATCGAGGCCGGCGGCAAGCGCTTCCGTCCGCTGCTGGTGGTGCTGGCCGCGGAGTTCGGTGACCCAACGGCGGCCGGCGTCGCTCCGGTGGCGGTCGTCCTGGAGCTGACCCACCTCGCGACGCTGCACCACGACGACGTGATGGACGAGGCGGCCCTGCGCCGGGGAGCGCAGAGCGCCAACGCCCGGTGGGACAACACGATCGCGATCCTCACCGGCGACTACCTCTTCGCGAAGGCGTCGGACCGGATGGTCGATCTGGGGCTCGAGGCCGTACGCATCCAGTCGCGGACCTTCGCCCGGCTCGTGGAGGGCCAGATCCGCGAGACGCTCGGGCCGTCCGACGATGTGGACCCGCTCGACTACTACCTCTCCGTCCTCGCCGACAAGACCGGCTCGCTGATCGCCACGTCGGCGCGGTTGGGCGCGAAGCTCGCCGGCGCACCGGCCGAGGTCGAGGCGGTGGTGACGCAGTACGGCGAGAAGGTGGGCGTCGCCTTCCAGCTCTCCGACGACGTCCTCGACATCGCGAGCGACTCCGACCAGTCCGGCAAGACGCCGGGGACCGACCTGCGTGAAGGCGTACCCACTCTGCCGGTGCTCCTGGCGCAGCGGTCCCAGGACCCGGCCGATGCGCGGCTGCGGGACCTGCTGGCGAAGCCGCTGGTCGACGACGACGAGCACGCCGAGGCGCTCAAGCTGCTCCGGGCCCATCCGGCGATGGACCAGGCCCGGGCGATCGTGCAGCAGTGGGCCGACGATGCGCGGGCGACGCTGGACTCGCTGCCCGCGATCCCCGCGCGGGATGCGCTCGCCGGCCTCTGCGACCTGGTGGTCTCGCGTACGGGGTAAATGACCACGCTGAGCATGCCTCCGGTAGGGAGAACAGGTCTCCATGCCTGGCCACGTTCCGCAGACATGCTCAGCGTGCGGTCATTTACCGCCCGGGCACCGCAGCCGGGGTCTGGTCAGGGCATGGCGAGTGGCCCGCGCCGGGCGAAGGTCCCCTGTCGGTGCATCGCGTGCCAGCGCAACGGTGCACCGAGCATGGCCGTCACCACCGACTGGATGACGACGAGGTACATCAGCTGCCGGTAGACGACCTGTTGGAGTGGCAGACTCCACAGCGGCCGGAGACGCTCACCGTCCAACCGCAGTGCGTAGGCCCCAGCGACGACCTGGACGATCAGGAACGCCAGCCACACGGCCAGCACCCGTGCCGGCTCACCGAACACGAGTCCGTACAACGCGAAGACGTCGACGGCCGGTGCAAGGAGGGGTAGGGCGATCTGGAAGATCGCGAGGTAGGTGAGCCCACGACGACCCAACCTCCCGGCCGGGCCGCGTTCGATCAGTGCCCGCCGATGCTTCCACATCGACTGCAGCGTGCCGTAACACCACCGGTAGCGCTGGCGCCAGAGCTGACGGAGCGAGCTTGGCGCCTCGGTCCAGGCCCGCGCCTTCTCCTCATAGACCACGCGCCAACCGGCCCGGCAGATCGCCATGGTGAGGTCGGTGTCCTCGGCGAGCGTGTCGTCACTCACTCCACCGACGGCGGCAAGTGCGTCGCGGCGGAACGCACCGATCGCGCCTGGCACGGTGGGCATGCAGCCGCAGACGTCGAACATCCGGCGGTCGAGGTTGAACCCGATGACGTACTCGATGTGCTGCCAGCGTCCGAGCAGGCCGCGGCGGTTGCCGACCTTGGTGTTTCCGCTGACCGCACCGACCCGCGGATCGTCGAACGCCCGCACAAGGCGTTCGATGGTGTGGGGTTCGAAGACGGTGTCGCCGTCGACGAGGATCAGGATGCCGGATCTCGCCCGGGCGATCCCCGTGTTGAGGGCGCCTGGTTTGCCCGCGTTCGCCTGGCGGATCACGGTCACGCCGGGGAGGCGGAGCCGCGCCGCGACGTGTCCGGTGCCGTCGGTCGAGCCGTCGTCGACCACGATCACCTCGACCCTGCCCGGATACAGGGTGGCGACCAGCGAACGGACGGTTGCCGCGATCCCGGCCGCTTCGTTGTAGGCGGGTACGACGACGGAGACGGCGGGAAAGGTGAGCCGCATCGCGCGTCGGCGCTGCCGAAGCTGTCGCCGCCACGCCTGACGCGTACGCCTGGCCCGCCGCGCATGCAGCCTGGCGACGCCCACGAGGAGTACGACCCTGACCAGGGTGAGTACGCCGGCGATCCCAAGGGCGACGGTCAGACCAGCCGCCAGGACATCGCCGGTCTGCTGCGCACCGACGAGAGTCAGGCCGGAGATGCGCTGTGGACCATTCGCCGGCACGTTCGTGGTGGGTAGTCCCGCTCCGTCGGAGACCGTCGTGAACTGGTAGCCAGCGGCGTCCAGCCGGGTCAGCAGGCGGTCGACCGCCGTGACGGTGGCGCTCCGGTCACCTCCCGAGTCGTGGACCAGGACGACGGCACCCCGACTGCCGGTCGGGGTCGCGGCGGCGACGATCTGCTCCGGCGTACGACCTGACCAGTCCTTGGTGTCCCGGTCGGCCATCACGATGAGGTAGCCGTCCCGGCTCAGCGCACGGGCCGTTTCGTACTCGGAGGTGGTCATTGCCGAAGGCACCGAGGCGTACGGCGGTCGAAGCAGCCGGGTGCGCCGTCCTGTGACGCCGGCGATCGACTTCTGCGTCAGGGAGAGTTCCAGCCGACGCTGCCAGGTGGGGACCCGGCTGAGGTCCGGATGGGTGTAGGTGTGCGAGCCGAGCTCGTGCCCCTCGGCCACGATCTGCCGGGTCAGCCGCGGATGGGCTGCCACCTTCGAGCCGAGGACGAAGAACGTCGCGTGGGCGTGGTGGCGGCGCAGCACCTCGAGGATCTGCGGTGTCCACCGCGGATCCGGTCCGTCGTCGAAGGTGAGCGCGAACGTGCCCGGTGCCATTGCCGCGGCTCGAGGTCGCGAGCCTCCGAGGTCGAGGACGGGTTCGGAGTCGGCCAGGAGGCGGCCGTCTCGCTGGTGCCCGGGTGGCGCCTCGCGACCCGGCTCCGGCTTTGCCGGCGAGAGGTCGTTCCAACTGCGCTCGACATAGCCCTGCAGCAGGAGGACGCCGACGAGCGCGGCCATCACGAGACTGAGCAGTGCCCAGTGCTGGCGTGGTTCGCGGAGCCGGACGTGGCGGCGCACGTCAGCGGTCGGGCGGTCCGGGCGAGCGAGTCGCGCGCCCGGGTGGAGTATCCGGCTTCGAACCCGGCGCCTTGGTCGGCGTGGGGGTGGGAGTCGGCGTGCGGGTCGGATCACCCGTACGCGAGGTGGCGGTCGGCGTCGGGCTCGGGGAGGGCGTCGCCGACGGGCGAGCCTTCTCGGTCTCGTTGTCCCGCCGGGCCCGGCTGACCGGCTGATCCGCGCGCTCGCGGTGAGGGCGGGCCGCCGGAGTCGGAGTCGGCGATGGCTTCTTCTCGTCCAGGGTCCACGGTGGCGTGCCCGGATCGGAGTCGGTGAACAGACTGATGCAGAGGAGCACGAGCGCCGCGGCCACAAGACCCCCGCCGATCCGCCCTGCCTGTCGAAGCATGCGGTGCCGGCGTCCGGAGTGGTCGACGAAGACCGCGTGCCTGCCAGGCGGTTGTCGTCTCACGGCGAAGCAGTGTAGGCGGTGGAAGACAGGAATGCGGAGATATGTAGTGACAGAAAGGACCTACTCAACACTCTGTGACCTCGCAGTTCATTTGAGGGGGTATTTAAATGGTGCATTCGCGGTAGACCAGACAATTCTTCGGTGCCAAGTGAGTACTGGAGAATGCGACCAAACGTCGGCCATCGGCGCGCTTCTGGGTCGGCGAGGTCGTCGGTCAACCACGGCTCCGGGCCTGCACGGTCGGCACTCGGGCATGGGCGAACGTCCCTTCTCGGCGCATCGTGTGCCAGCGCAGGGGAGCGCCGAGGACTGCCGTCACGACGGACTGGATGACGACCAGGTACATGAGCTGTCGGTACACGAACTGCTGGAGCGGCAGGGTCCACAGCGCCGTGAGGCGTTCGCGGTCGAGCCGGAGGGCGTAGCCACCGACGACCATCTGCAGAAGTACGAACCCCAACCAGACCGCCAGCACCTTGGACGGTCGCCCGAAGAACACTGCGTACAGCGCGAAGACGTCCACGGCAGGGGCGAACAGTGGTAGCGCGATCTGGAAGACGGCGAGATAGGTGAGGCCGCGCCGCCCGAAGCGGCCGGCGGGACCGCGCTGGACCATGGCTCGGCGGTGCTTCCACATCGACTGCAGCGTTCCGTAGCACCATCGGTAGCGCTGCCGCCACAGCTGGGCCAGGGAACTTGGCGCCTCGGTCCACGCGCGGGCGCTCTGCTTGTAGACGACTCGCCAGCCGACCCGGCAGAGCGCCATGGTGAGATCGGTGTCCTCGGCGAGTGTGTCGTCGCTCACCCAGCCGACGCTTGCGAGGGCCTCGTAGCGGAAGGCGCCGATCGCTCCCGGCACGGTGGGCATGCATTTGAGCAGGTCGAACATCCGCCGGTCGAGGTTGAAGCCGATGACGTACTCGATGTGCTGCCAGCGGCCCAGGACTCCCCGCCGGTTGCCCACCTTCGTGTTGCCGCTCACCGCACCTACCTCGGGGTCGGCGAGTGGCTGCACCAGGCGCCTGATGGTGGCGGGCTCGAACAC
>JBOHED010000786.1:0-5767 GCA_050700915.1 Actinopolymorphaceae bacterium
TGATCGGGACCGCGCAGTACCTGTCCCCGGAGCAGGCGCGTGGGGAGTCGGTCGATGCCCGTAGCGACATCTATTCCACCGGTTGTCTGCTGTATGAGCTGTTGACCAGTCGGCCTCCGTTCGTGGGTGACTCGCCGGTGTCGGTGGCCTACCAGCATGTGCGGGAAGAACCGCGGCCGCCGTCGATGCTGGATCCCGAGGTGTCCCCGGTCGCGGATGCGATCACGTTGAAGGCGTTGCAGAAGAAGCCACTGGACCGGTACCAGTCCGCGGCAGAGATGCGGGAGGACATCGAACGTGGCCTGTCCGGCCAACGCGTGATCGCCCCGTTGATGGCCGACGACGCCACCGCCCGCTTCCTCCCCACCCCCGACGATCCGCCGCCCCCGCCGTATGATCCGCACCCCGCCGGACAGTACGACGATGACGAGGACGACGGGCCTGACCGCGGTCGCAAGATCGCCTACGCGATGCTGATCGTGGCGATCCTGTTCGTCCTCGGCGTCGCCGCGTTCATCGGGCTGAACGCGCTGGCTGGCAATGGCGGAGGTGAGACCAAGCCGGCGCCGACGCTGATCGGTAAGACGGAGGACGAGGCGAGAACCACCCTCAGCAAGGCCGGCCTCGAACTCGGCCAAGTCCGCGAAGCCGCCAGCGACAGCGCCAAACCAGGCACGGTCACCGGTCAGAACCCCGACCCCGGCGCCCCGGTCGAGGTCGGCGGCACCGTCGACATCACCGTCTCCTCCGGCAAGAAAACCGTCGACGTGCCCGACGTCACCGGCAAGCAAGTCGAGCAAGCCCAAGCCCAACTCGAAGCCGCCAACTTCAAAGTCCAAACCAAACAAGACCCCCGCTCCGAAGAAGACAAAGGCACCGTCACCACCACCGACCCCGCCCCCGGCACCACCGCCCCCGAAGGTTCCACCGTCACCGTCTACTACTCCAGCGGCCTCACCGAAGTCCCCGAAGTCATCGGCCAAACCCAAGAACTCGCCGAAGCACAACTCAAAGACGCCGGCTTCAAGGTCGAGAAGGTCGAGGAGCAGACCGCTGACGCCGAAGACGGAACGGTCATCGCGCAGGACCCTGAGGCCGGTCGGAGGACCAAGCGAGGGTCCACCGTCACCATCACGGTCGCCGTCGGCGTACCGATGGTCCAGGTGCCCAGCGGCCTGATCGGCTCACAGGTCACCGAGGCGACCGCAACGCTGCAGGCCAGCGGTCTCGAGGTCGACGCCCGAGAGGATCCCGCGTCCATCGGCGAACCCGGCACCGTCACCGCCGTCGACCCCCAGGAAGGCAGCAGCGTCGAAGCCGGCTCCACCGTCATCGTCTACTACGTCGCAGGTGGTCTGGTGCCGGTCCCCAACGTCGTCCAACAGGAAGAGGGCGACGCGGAGGAGATGCTGGAGGAGGCAGGCTTCAGGGTGCGTACGTTCAGACAGCGGTCCGACGACGCGCCGTCGGGCACGGTCATCCAGCAGGATCCGGCCGCTGAAACGCAACTGCCGCAAGGCTCCACCGTCACCATCGTCGTGGCTCGCTGACCAGGGTCAGGCCGAGCGGACGATGACCCGGGACGACCTGCTGGCGTACTGCCTGGCCAAGCCGGGCGCCTGGCGCGACGAGCCCTGGGAGGGCGACGTCGTGGTGAAAGTGGGCAGCAAGATCTTCGCCTTCCTCGGCGGTGACGGCGGAAGCTCCGTCGGAGTCAAGTGCGGCCCGAACCGGGAGGTCGCCGACGAGTGGCTGGCGCGGTACCCCGAGGACGCCACGGTCATGGCGTACATCGGCCGCTCGGGATGGAACACGCTGGCTGTTGGCGGTGCCATTCCCGCTGACGAGTTGCTCGAGGCGGTCGATGCGTCGTACGACACTGTGGTCAGCAAGCTCCCGAAGAGGGAGCGCCCACCGGCGCATTGAGCACTAGGGCCCCTCGAGGCGGTCGGTGGGCGAGGGAAGGTAGCAAATACGGTCAAGCTCGGGGCCGCTCCAGGGGGCAGGATGGGGTCATGGGCTCCCGTCCGGATGTGTTCGCCGCGTTCGTCGAGGTACTGGCCGACGCGCTCGACGATCACGAGGCGACCGGCGCGGACCTTGCGGGACGCGTACACCTGTCGCGTTTCCACCTCGACCGGGTGATCGCCGCGACAGCTGGTGAACCCCCGGCCCGGCTGCGCCGGCGGGTGCTGCTGGAGCGCGCTGCGTACCGACTCCTCACCACGGCGCAGACCGTGCTCGAGGTCGCGGTGGAAGCGGGGTACTCCACGCACGAGTCGTTCACCCGGGCCTTCGCCAGGGCGTACGGCACGGCACCCGGGCGCTGGCGGGAACGCCCCACGACGTTCCAGATCGAGGCGCCCAGCGGGGTGCATTTCCATCCCCCCGACAGCCTGCGGCTGCCGGCACGGACGAAGGTGAGTGCCATGGACGTCCTTGTCACGATGGTCGAGCATCACATCTGGCTGATCGGGGAGATGCTGACGCGCGCGGAGACGCTACGCGACGACCAGCTGGATGCACCGATCGAGATCTCGGTCGAAGGCGTGGACGACAACCCGTCGATGCGGTCGCTGTTGTCCCGGCTGGTCGGCCAGTTGGACATGTGGAGTGCCGCGATCGAGGGACGGGAGTACGACTTCGCGGTCGAGAGCGGCGAGAGCACCTCGCACATGCGCAGCCGGCTGGCCGAGGTCGGACCGGCCTTCCTCACCCAGGTGCGCGACATCTGCGCGCAGAACCGGCTCGACGAGGCGATCGTCTGCCCGGGCGAGCAGGTGGAGGTCTACACCTACGGTGCCGTCCTCGCGCACATCCTGACCTTCGCCGCACACCGCCGCACGCTGGTGGCCGGGGCGCTGCACGATGCCGGCTTCACCGACCTGGACGGCGGCGACCCGATCCGGTGGATCACCCATCATGTCTGACGTACGAGCCCGGCTGGTCGCCGTCAACGTCGTCCACGAGATCCGTGCCGGTGACGGCAGGGACACGGCGATCGACAAACGGCCGGTCGCTGGGCGCGTCCAGGTCGGCACCCTTGGCCTCGCCGGCGACACCCAGTGCGATCGAGACCACCACGGCGGGCCCGACAAGGCGTTGTACGCCTACGCCGTCGAGGACTCCGCGTGGTGGGCCGACCAGTTGGGACGCGAGATCCCGCCCGGCATGTTCGGCGAGAACCTCACCATTGCCGGCCTGGACTGTACGTACGCCCTCATCGGTGAACGCTGGCGAATCGGGTCCGACGTCCTCGTGGAGGTACGGATGCCACGTACCCCGTGCGGCAACCTCTCCTTCCGGATGGGGATCCGGGACTTCCACAAGCAGTTCACCGCGAGCCGGCGGGTGGGTGCGTACCTCCAGGTGCTGCAGCCGGGTCAGATATCGAAGGGGGATCCGGTGACGATCGACCACAGGCCTGACCATGGGGTCACCGTCGGCGACTGGGCGGGCCGCCGCACACCGGACCAGGGTCGACGACTGATCGAGTCCGGGATCGACCTCGCCGTCCTCGTCCGCCGTTCGGCACAACGCCTCGCCCGGCGCAGCTGACGGAAAACAGCATCACGCGACACGGCGGACTTCCGCGTTGTACCGATGCGGCTATGGTCGATCTCGGATGAGGTGAGAATTCGCGCGACAGCGCGAATCGCCTTGCAGACAAGGACGTTTTGACCCCGGAGTTGGCACGGGTGGCGGAAGAGTGGATTCTCGCCGCGGAAGCCGCGTCGGGGATCGGTTTGACCCGTGTGCAGTTGGTGCTCAGGTTGCGCCGGAAAGTGCTGGAACTGGACCCCGAGGGTGCCGAAGAACGCCGGAAGGAGGCGCAACAGGGCAGACAGGTCGGGTTCGGCTCGAACCCCGACGGCACCGGCCACCTTACGGGCCAGGATCTGCCGCTGGCGGGGTACCGCGGCGGCGAGGGTGTTCGTCAAGACCATGGCCAAACGGATCCACCGTAACCGCGACGACGGGGACCGTAGAACCCTGGCCCAGATCGAAGCCGATGTGTTCCTCGACCTGCTCCGCGGCCGCGTCCCCACGATCAACCCCAGCCCCACCACCATGGACCCGGCAGCACCTGATGCGAGAGCCGAAACCAGAACCAACGCCGATGCCGATGCTGGTGCTGGTGCCGCGGATACCAGTGCCGACGCCGACACGCCTGTTGATCTGGACGATCCAGGTGACGGCGGCGACTGTGCCGAGACCGGTGACGAGCAGCTGGTGGCGAAGGTCGAGTTGGTCGCCGAGCTGGAAACCTGGCTCCGCCTCGCCGACAAGGCAGGAGAACTCTCCGGACTCGGCGCCATCACCCCGAAAGTGATCGACGACATCAAAAACGCCGCCGCCGGCGGATTCGAATACTGCCGCACCGTCACCCTCAACGGGAAAGTCGTCTACCACCAAGCCTCCAGCAGACGCTACAAACCCACCACCGCGCAACGCCGACTCATCCAAGCGATGCACCGCACCTGCAGCCAACCCGGCTGCAGCAGACCAGCCGTACAGTGCGATCTTGATCATGTCGTCGAACACCGTTTGGGTGGACCTTCGTGCGCGTGCAACCTGGCCCCACTGTGCAGACGACATCACCGGGCGAAACACGACGGTGGTTGGTTCTGGACCCAAAACGATCCCGGGAAGCTGACCGTACAGAGTCCATTCGGCCACACCTACGCCGTCGAACCCGAACCACCACCCGGAGCAGAACCATCCGCCACAACCACGCAGCTGGCCAAGAACCCTGCCCACGCACCGTTCTGAGGGAGCCCGGCTGAAACTCGCTGACGAACTCGACTGCATCGCTTCGACTTCTGCATAGCTACCGAGGCATCCGAACGACCCATGACGGTCATCGGGTGGGCCGATCCCGCCGAACCTGCTGATTCCGTCGACTCCTGAGGGTACGACCGACGACGACATTGCGCTTGCTCGTGGTGCGGTCCTTTGCGTACACCGAGAACCCGGCGTCAAGGAACGTCCCCAGCGTGCCCCGACTCGTGTCACCGGGCAGGATCTCCACCGGATAAGCCTCGACGATGCGTGCGCCAGACTGCCGGGCGTACTCGACCGCGGCCTCGACCATCGGCAGCGTCAGACCCCGCTGGCGGAATCCAGCCCTGATGAACAAGCAGTTCACGGCCCAGATCGTCTCGTCGCCAGGATCGTCGATGGGAAGTGTTCTGGAACGGACGATGGATTCGTACGCCGCCCGCGGCGCGACCGCACACCACGCCACCGGGTCGTCGAGGAGATAACCGAGCACACCCACCGGCATGCCGTTGTCGACGAGTTCCTTCATCGCCGCCCGGTTCTCCGCATTGCCGGCTGTGTGGTTCACACTCGACGGTCTCCGCCTGGCCATGCACCAGCAGCCACGCGTCGCGCCGTTCGGGCCGAAGAGCTCCGTCAGGTCTGCCCATCGCGACCTGTCGACAGGGTGGAAGGCGACGTCCATCGCCCTATTCAACCGCGTCATCGGCCATCCGCCGCCCACGGACCGCGGCCCCGCACGCCGTCCACAATCGGACCCCATCTCTTGACGCTCCACCGCCGTGGCGGGCAGCGTGGGCGGACCGCGAAACGCACATTTCTCTCAACAGGCGCGAAACTCGCCTCGATCGACAGCCAAGAGACACGGCATCAGGCAGGCCGACCGGATCGATGAGACCGCGAACGCCGAGCGAAGGGTGACGTGAAATGTCAGCAGAGGAAGCCTCGACGCGCCCGTCGGAGCACTCCGGTCCCGGCCCGTCGA
>JBOHED010000787.1:0-1729 GCA_050700915.1 Actinopolymorphaceae bacterium
GTCGGGCACGATCCGGCGGGGATGATCCGGCCCTTCGCCTCGAAGTCGGTGTAGACCTGCTTGAGCGGTGCTCCCGCGCCGACGCGGGCCGTGGTGCCGTCGAGGGTGATGCCGGCCATCGGGCTTACGGAGATGACGATTCCGCCATGGTTGGTCGACGCGCCGACGTAGGAATGGCCGCCGGACTTGCCGGTGAGGGCGAGCTTGAACCGCTCGGCGAACTTCAGCGTCGTCGCGACGTCTGCCGGGTCGTCGCACTCGGCGACCGCGGCCGGAAGGACGCTGTCGTACGCAGGGTCGTACAGCTGATGGGCGACGGGGTACCCCGCATCGCCGGGGCGGAGCAGCTTGCCCGACAGGCTCTCGGCGAGTGCCTTCCAGTCCGCCGGCGTGGGCGTGCCCCGAGGGGCTGGGGGAGTCGGCGGCTTCGGTGGCCTGGCAGTCGCCGTGCCACCGCCCGTTCCGTCGAGGGGGGTGAGGCCGATCTTCTCGACGCCCTTGCCGCAGCCGACCAGACCGGTGACCCCGGTGAGTAGCGCCGCGCCCAACAACGCCCGCCGCTGGACTCCCTGCCCTCCTGACACCTGCCTGGCTAACGGCTGCCGGCCAGATGCCTGGCCGCCGTTGCCGGTTACTTCGCCGCCGAGTACCTGCGCGTCGTTCCGGACCCCCGCCATGGTTCCCCCCGTGTTGTGCTACTCACCGCGGCGGCACCTACGTGGTGTCCGCGGCCAACCCCCTTGCTTCGAGCGCCTTCTCGCCAGCCGTACGCATGGCAGCCACCGGTGCGGGTGAGCGTCGCGTCATCAGCTCCACCTGGACACCCGCCTGGTGGACGAGCAGGTCGAGCCCGCCTACGACGACCCGTCCCGCATCCGACGCCGTCACGGCGAGCCGGGTCGGCCACGGATGGTAGAGAACGTCGAAGACGACCTGTGCACGTTCGGCCACGACGTGGGCGAGCGGTCCAGCCGCCCGGTCAGGCACCGTGGACACCGCCACGTCGACGGCGCGGCTCTCGCGTGCGACCTCCCACGACACCACGCTTGTCCTGACCCCCAACGCCGCGGCCAACGCCTGCAGTTCACCTGCCCGAGCGGGATCACGAGCAACCGCGAGGACATCGACTATCCCGATTTCGGCGAGCCCGGCGAGCGCGGAGCATGCAGTAGCGCCCACGCCCAACAGCAGCGCGCGCCGGGCCGACGTCACGCCGCGCTCGCTCAGGGCGGCGACGATCCCCGGTACGTCGGTGTTGGCACCGGTCCGGCGTCCGTCGTCGAGGAGCACCGTGTTGACGGCGCCGACCAGCCGTGCCTGGTCGGAGACCTCGTCGCACAGCGAGAGCGCCACCCGCTTCAGCGGCATCGTGAGGGACAGCCCACGCCACTCCGGACCGAGCTGGTCGAGGAACCCGGCCAGCCCCTGCTCGTCGACCTCGAAGGCGTCGTAGCGCCAGTCGAGTCGGAGGTCGGAGTAGGCAGCCCGGTGGAGGACCGGCGACAGTGAGTGGCCGATCGGCGAACCGAGCACCGCACAACGGCGGACTGCCTCGCCTTCGGTGTCCCCGTCAGCAGCGGTCGGCATTCGCCCGGCACCACTGCTGGAACTCGGCGACGTACTGGTCGTGCTCGCTGTAGGTCTGCGCGAACTTCGTCTCACCCGAGTCGGGATTGACGGTCACGAAGAACAACCACTGGCCCGGCGCGGGTTTGAGCGCCGCTTGCAG
>JBOHED010000788.1:0-7326 GCA_050700915.1 Actinopolymorphaceae bacterium
GGGGTCGCGAGTCGGTAGCCCCGTTTGGTGACCGTACGAATGATCCGGGAGTCCCCCAGCCCCGCCCGCAGCCGGGCGATCGCCATCTCGACGGCGTGCCCGTCGGCACTTCGCGGCAGTGCCCGGAGCAGGTCGGCACGCGACACGACCCGCCCCGGACGCTCGGCGAGAACCCGCAGCAGGGTCATCGGCGCCGGGGCGAGCGTCCGCATGGCTCCGTCGACCACCACCGCATGGCCCCGGATCTCCACGATGTGCCCGGCGACGTCGACGGTACGCGTCCGGTGGGCGGGCAGCCGGTCGGTCAGCGCGCGGACGAGGCCGCCCAGCCGGGCGCGTGCAGGCTGCACGATGGGGACGTCGTGGCGCAGCAGCGGTCCGGCGGCGACCGGTCCGACACAGGCCGCCAGGACGTCGTGGCGGAACGCCTCGAGCACCGCGTCCCGGTCCGCACCGGCCACCTCGAGGAGCGCGGCCGTCGCCGGCGCACTGGTGAACGTCACCGCGTCGACGTACCCCAGCTTGATCAGCTCGACCAAGCGTACCAGGGGCGACACGTCCTCCGGCAGCACCCAGCGGTAGATCGGCACCTCGATCACCGTGGCGCCCGCGTCCCGAAGCGATGCCACGAAGTCCGGCAGCGGCTCCCCGTGGAGTTGCACGGCGATGCGCAGCCCGCGTACGCCGTCCGCGAGCAGACGCTCGAGGACCTCGCTCAGACATTCCGACGCGGGCGACCAGTCCTCGGCGAGACCGGCGGCGCGGATCGCCCCCTGCGCCTTCGGCCCGCGGGCGAGCAGTCGGCTGGCAGCCAGTGTGGCCTGCAGCCGGTCGGCGAGACCGGCACTTTCAGCGGCCTCCATCCAGCCGCGGAAGCCGATCCCGGTGGTGGCGACCGCGACATCCAGCCCACCCGCCACACAGGCGCGGGTTGCCTTCTGCAGCGCATGGTCGTCCGACAGCGGGACGATCCGGATCGCGGGAGCCTCCACCACCCGCGCACCGCGTCGTTCCAGCAGCGCGACGAGTTCCTCGCGGCGGCGGGCGGCGGTGACGCCGACCGTGAACCCGGTGAGCGGGGGCAGCTCTTTCGGCCCGCCCGGGGATCCGCCCGGCGATCCGCCGCGGCCGCCCTGCGGCCCGACCGTACCGGCCACCGGCGCGACCGGGTCGGTCGTGGTCACGACGGACCCTCCACGGCGATGCTCACGATCCCGCTCTCGCAGGAGACCGGATATGCCGGGATGGTGACGCCGACTTCGGTGAGGCATCGACCGGTCCGCAGGTCGAACGCCTGCTTGAACATCGGCGACGCCACCGTCGGCGTCATTCCAGCACTGCCGACGATGCCGCGGGACATGACGTACGCACCGGAGTACGGATCGGCGTTTCCGACGGCGTAGACATTTCCGTCGAAGGTACGGAAGATCGCGACCTGAACCTCACCCACCAGCGCCGCGACACCGCGCTCGGGGATCAGGTCGTCGTACCGGCACACCGGAATCCACTGCTGGACAAGGGCCTGCGTCCCACTTCCGAGTACTGCGGTCATCTGTCAACCTCCTGTTGCGGGCGTGTCGACTCGGCTGGCCGGGCCGAGGTTCAGGGTGGGCCCGGCGATGAGGGTCGGCGACCCGGACGGGCTGTCTTCTCTTGCGGGAATGGGCTGCCCGCGCTCGCTCACGAACTGGATCGACGGGTCAGGCGTGTCGGGCGCGTTGACGAACGACACGAACCGGCGCAGCTTGTCCGGGTCCTCGATGGTGGCCCTCCACTCGTCGGTGTAGGTGGCGACGTGGCGTTCCATCGCCTCCTCGAGCTCTGCGCAGATGCCGAGGGAGTCCTCGACAATGACCTCACGCAGGTGGTCGAGACCGCCGTCCATGTTCTCGATCCAGGTCGCCGTGCGTTGCAACCGGTCGGCCGTACGCACGTAGAACATCAGGAACCGGTCGATGTAGCGCAGTAGCGTCTCGGTGTCGACGTCGGTGGCGAACAGATCCGCATGCCTCGGCTTGAACCCGCCATTGCCGCCGACGAAGAGGTTCCAGCCGTTCTCGGTGGCGATGACCCCGACGTCCTTGCTCCGCGCCTCGGCACACTCGCGTGCGCAGCCCGACACCGCGGCCTTGATCTTGTGCGGTGAACGCAGGCCCCGGTAGCGCAGCTCCAACGCGACGGCGAGCCCCACCGAGTCCTGCACGCCGTACCGGCACCAGGTCGTTCCCACGCAGGACTTCACGGTACGCAGCGCCTTGCCGTAGGCGTGCCCCGACTCGAAGCCGGCGTCCACCAACCGCTTCCAGATCTTCGGCAGTTGTTCGACCCGGGCGCCGAACAGGTCGATCCGCTGCCCGCCGGTGATCTTCGTGTAGAGCCCGAAGTCGCGGGCGACCTCGCCGATGACGATGAGCTTCTCCGGCGTGACTTCGCCACCGGGAATTCTCGGCACCACCGAGTAGGTGCCGTTGCGTTGCAGGTTGGCGAGGAAGTGGTCGTTGGTGTCCTGCAGCGTGGCCTGCTCGCCGTCCAGGATGTGGCCGTTTCCCAAGCTGGCAAGGATGGAGGCGACCGCGGGCTTGCAGATGTCGCAGCCGCGGCCACGCCCGTGCGTCGCCACTGTCTCCGAGAAGGTCCGGGTGCCCCGCACCCGGATCAGGTCGAACAGCTCCTGCCGCGAATAGTCGAAGTGCTCGCACATCGCCTTGGACTGTTCGACTCCCGCCTCCGCGAGCAGGGACTTCAGCAGGACGACACAGGAGCCGCACCCGGTGCCGGCCTTCGTACATTCCTTGATCGCCGGCACATCCGTGCACCCGTCGCCGACCGCGGTGAGGATGTCGTCCTTGGTCACCGCGTGGCACGAGCAGACCTGGGCTGAGCCCGGCAGCGTGCCATTGACTTCCCCGGATCCCAAGAAATCCGCAAGCTTGCCCGGCAAGGGACTGTTGACACTGGCCCGCAGCGTTGCGTACGCCGATGCGTCACCCACCAACATGCCGCCCAGCAGGGTCTGCGCGTCGTCTGTCAAGGCGAGCTTGGCGTAGATGCCGTGTGCGGGATCGGAGTAGACGACATCCAACTCGCCCGCAGGGTTGCCGAAACTCGCGACGTCGACGCCGAGCAGCTTGAGCTTGGTCGAGGTGTCGATGCGTTCCATCCGGGCCTGGCAGGTGCCGTCGGTGTCAAGGAGACGTTGCGCCACCACGTCGGCCATGGCGTTGCCGGGCGCGATGAGGCCGTAGACCCGCCCGCCCAGGCAGGCGACCTCACCGATCGCGTAGATCGCGTCGTCGGAGGTACGGCAGGTCTCGTCGACCACCACACCGCCGCGCTCGCCCAGGGTGAGACCGGCGTCGCGGGCCAGGTGGTCGCGCGGCCGTACGCCAGCGGCGAAGATCACCATGTCGACGTCGATCGCGGCCGGCGCCGCGTCGTCCCCGCTGTCCCCGCTGTCCCCGCTGTCGCCACGATCGCCGAACACCATCCTGGCGACCGAGCCATCGGGTCCGTCTTCGAGGCGTTCGGTCCGGGTCGCGGTGTGGACATCGAGACCGAGCGACTCGACATGGCGACGCAGGATCGCGCCACCCGCCTCGTCGAGCTGCGTCGGCATCAGCCAGGACGCGAACTCCACCACGTGCGTACGAAGTCCCAACAACCGTAGGGCGTTCGCCGCCTCGAGACCGAGCAGTCCGCCGCCGACGACCGCTCCGACCCGGCGTCCGGCCGCGTAGGACTCCAGAGCGATCAGGTCGTCGATCGTGCGGTAGACGAAGCATCCCGGCAGGTCGTGACCCGGCACCGGGGGGACGAACGGGTACGACCCGGTGGCGAGCACCAGCGCGTCGTACGGATACTCCGTCTCCGCCGTCGTGACCATCTGCCGGTCGCGGTCGATCGCGACCACCGGTTCTCCGAGCCGCAGCGAGACGGCGGGATCGTCGTCGTAGAACCCTTCAGGGACAAGGGAAAGCTCCGATGGTGAGGTGCCCTCGAAGTACGCCGACAGCCCCACCCGGTCGTACGCCGGACGGTCCTCCTCGGCGAGGACGGTGACCTGCCAGGTACCCTCCTCGTCGCGTGCGCGCAGCGCCTCCACGAAGCGCTGCCCCACCATGCCGTTGCCGACGACGACCAGCTTCTGACGCTCGGTGCGGTGCTCACTCACGACCTCAGTCCGTTCGGTGCTGTGCCTCTTCATGACCTCATTTCGTTCGGTCATGCGACCACCCCTTCCGGCTCGGAGACCATCGCGGCCGAGTCACCCTGCTGGTCATCTGCCGCGAGTGCGCTGACATAGCCCGCAATGGTGTCCCGGCAACTCCCGCATCCGGTGCTCGCGCGGGTTGCCGTCGCCACCTCGGTCGGCGTGCGGGCCCCGCCCAGAAATGCCCGCACGATCGCCCCGGCGGTCACCCCGTTGCAGCGGCACAGTGTGCTGGCCGCGGCGATCACACCCGCGTCGGCGTCCGACGCCCCGCCGCGCGCGAACAGCAACGACCGCGGGTCGGACGGCACCGGCGTCTCCCGGTCGAAGACCTGGGTGAGCGTCCCGACGGTCGGGCTGTCGCCGAGCAGGATCGCCGCGACCACGCGTTGGTCGCGGATCACGACCTTCTGGTACGTACGCCTCGTCGGGTCGGCGAAGGTCACCACCTCGGCCCCTTCCGCGTCGAGGTGCGGATCACCCATCGCGGCGAGGTCGACACCGGACGCCTTGAGCCGGGTGACCAGGCGGGATCCGGCGTAGTGCGCACCGCCGCGGCCGCTGATGACGTCGGCGGCGACCCTCGCCTGTTCCCACGCCGGCTGGACCAGCCCGTAGACCTTCCCGCGGTGCTCCGAGCACTCGCCGATCGCGTAGATCGACGGATCCGAAGTCTGCATCCGGTCGTCGACGACGATGCCGTGGTTGACCAGCAGCCCTGCCTTGGCAGCGAGATCGGGGTTCGGTCGTACGCCACAGGCGATCACCAGCAGGTCGGCGTCGAGCTCCGTACCGTCTTCCAGGCGGACGCCACGCAGCCGGTCGGTACCGTCCGCCTCGTCACTGATCACCTCTTCGGTCACCGCGTCGAGGCGTACGGACACGCCGAGTTCGGCGAGGGTAGCGATGAGGATCCGGCTGGCGTCCGGGTCGATCTGGCGTTCCATCAGGTGTCCGCGGGCGTGGACCACTTCGATCTCCAGCCCGCGTCGTGCCAGCCCGCGGGCGGCTTCAAGGCCGAGCAGCCCGCCACCGAGGACGATGACCTTGCGCGCCTGCTCCGCCTCGGCGATGATCCGCCGGCAGTCGGCGAGTGTGCGGAACGTCTCGGCTCCGTCGATCAGAGTCTCCGGGTCCTTCCAGAGACCGTCGATCGGGGGGACGATGGCGCGGCTGCCGGTGGCCAGCACGAGGACCTCGTACCGCGTCGTCGTCCCGTCGGAGGCGTGCACGGTCTTCGCGTCCGGGTCGATCGAGTCCACGCCGACACCGGTACGCAGGTCGAGCGCACCCGGTGGCTCGGCGAGTGCGAGGTCGTCCTCGACCACCTTCCCCGCGAGCAGATTCGAGAGCAGGATCCGGTTGTACGCACGACCCGGCTCGGCGCCGTACACCACCACCGGCCGGCGCGGCTCGCGAGCCCGCAACTCTGCCGCGAACCTCGCACCGGCCATGCCGTTGCCGATCACCACGACGCTCACCCATGCACCTCCGCTGTCGTGAGCTGCTCGAGGGCACCGACATCGGCGGCGGCACCTGCTTCTCGTTGCGTACGTCCGGTCACGCGTTCCAGGCGTACTGCGCAGACCTTGAACTCCGGCATCCGCGACGTCGGGTCGAGCGCCGGGTTGGTGAGGCTGTTCGCCCGACCCGCGCCACCCCAGTGGAAGGGCATGAACACCGTGTCGGCGCGGATCGTCTCGGTCACCCGCGCGGGTGCGGTCGCCGTACCACGCCGGCTGGTCACCCGGACGTCTTCTCCGTCGGCGATGCCGTACCGCTCGGCGAGATCGGGATGCAGCTCGACGAACGCACCTGGCGCGGCCGTGCGCAGCGCGTCGATCCGGCGGGTCTGCGCGCCGCTCTGGTACTGCGCGAGCACCCGGCCGGTCGTGAGATAGACGGGGTAGTCGGAGTCGATGTCCTCGACGGCCGGTCTGTGGTCGACCGGGACGAAGCGCGCCCTGCCGTCCGGTGTCGCGAACCTGTCGAGGAACAGTCGCGGCGTCCCGGGATGGCCCGGGCCGGAATGATCGGAGGCAGGGCACGGCCAGAAGACCCCGTCCGAGGCGTCCAGCTGGGCGTAGGTGATGCCGGAGTAGTCCGCGACTCCCCCGGCACTCGCCCGCCCCAGCTCGGCGAACGTCCGTTCCGGCTCCGCGCTGATCGCCCCACCACAGCCCAGCCGGTCCGCGAGCCCGGCCAGCATCTCCAGGTCGGTACGCACCTCGCCCGGCGGCTCTCGAAGCCGGCGGCGGCGGATCACCCGCCCTTCGAGGTTCGTCATCGTGCCGTCCTCTTCGGCCCACTGCGCACTGGGCAGCACCACATCGGCGAAGGCCGCCGTCTCGGACAGCACCAGGTCGGAGACCACGAGCAGGTCCAGCGCCCGGAACCGTTCCTCGATCCGCCCGGCGGCGGGCGCGGACACGACCGGGTTGGTGCCGAAGACGAGCAGCGCCCGCGGCCCGTCAGCGGACTCGCCCACCGCCTCGTCAGTGGACCCGCGCCGGCCGAGGGAGTCCATCAGCTCGAACGCGCTCGGCCCCTTGCCCGGGATCGAGACTGGATCCACGCCCCACACCGCCGCGACATGGGCACGCGCGGCCGGGTCGTCGATCATCCGGTAGCCCGGCAGCTGGTCGGCCTTCTGCCCGTGCTCGCGACCGCCCTGTCCGTTGCCCTGTCCGGTGATGCAGCCGTAGCCGCTCCCAGGCGTACCCGGAAGGCCCAGCGCCAACGTCAGGTTGACGAACGCGCTCACCGTGTCGACGCCCTTCGCGTGCTGCTCGGCGCCGCGGGCGGTGAGGACCAGCGCCTTGTCGGCCTCGGCGAGCAGCCGGACCGCTTCGCGCTGTTGGCTCACCGGTACGCCGGTCAGCCGTTCGACCCGCTCGGGCCAGTAGCTCATGACGATCGGTCGTACGGCGTCGAACCCGGAGGTGCGGCTGGCGACGTACGCCCGGTCGACGTACCCCTCCATGATCGCGATGTGCAGCAGGCCGAGCCCGAGGGCGAGGTCCGTGCCGGGCGTGATCTGCAGATGCAGCTGCGCCTGGCGAGCAGTTTCGGTGACCCGAGGATCGACGACGATCAGCTGGCCGCCGTTCTCCCGC
>JBOHED010000789.1:0-3939 GCA_050700915.1 Actinopolymorphaceae bacterium
GGCGCGGCCCGCTTCGGCTGCGGCGACGTACCGTGCGAAGAGCGCATGCTCGGTGGCGGCGTCGAGCGCGGCCGTAGGTTCGTCCAGGACGCGTAGCAGGGGTTGAGCGCGCATCATGCCCCGCGCGAGCGCGAGTCGCTGCCACTTCCCGCCGGAGAGCCCGACGCCGCCTGGCCAGACCGATCCGAGCTGGGTGTCCAAACCGTCCGGCAGCTCGTCGACGACCGCCTCGGCGGCGCCCCCCTCCACGGCCGTACGCAGCCGACGCCGGTCGTCCAGGTGGTCGAGATCGCCGATCCCGACGGCCTCGGCCGCGATGAACTCCGGCTTCACGTAATCCTGGAACGCTCCCGACAGTCGACGACGCCACGCCGTGACGTCGAACCGGTCCAGGTCGACGCCGTCGACGAGAATGCGTCCTGCAGTGGGCCGATACATGCCCGCCAGGAGCTTGACCAACGTGGTCTTCCCTGCCCCGTTCTCGCCGACCAGGGCGACGACGGCGCCGGCGGGAAGCTGGAGGGATACATTGTCGAGAGCGGGCCGGTCGGTGGGTGCGTAACGGTAGGTGAGGCCCTCCAGCTCGATTCCGCGCGAGAGTGCGGCGCCGGGTTCGAGCGTGCCGGTGTGGACGCGTTCCACCTCCTTCGCGTAGTCGAGCAACCAGAGCAGGCGCATGGTGGTCCGGATCATGTCGACCGCCGTGCGGGCCGCCTCCTGAAGATCGCGGCTGCCTGATTGAAGCCGGTTGACGAGCAGCAGGGCGAGAACGAACGAGTCGAGGCGTACCGTTCCGGCGAGCACGTCACCGACCATCCACAGCAGCACGACTCCAGCCACGCCGAAGAAGACCATGTTGCACAACGTCTCGACCAGCGTCATCCGCCCCGCCATCATGACGAACGGACGACGCCATGCGAGCACCGCGAGCCGCAGACGTTCCCGCAGGAAGCCGCCGAGACCGAATACCCGCAGTTCCGCGCCCGCCGCCGCGTCCCGACCAAGGCCGAGCAGATGGAACGCCAACCGGCCAGGCTGCGCGGACTCCGCTTCGGCCCGGCCCTGCCAGGCGACGAACCACCGGGTCGCGAGCAGCACCGGGAGCCCTGCCGCGGCGATCAGCAGCACTCGCCAGTCCGCCGAGGCCGCAAGTGCCAGCGTCCCGCCGACCCGGACGACATCGTTGAACGTATTGAGCAGGGTGTTCAGCGCGACGCCGAGGCTGCCGCCGCGTTCCCGAAGCATCTGCGCCTGGTCGAGATAGCTCGGCGACTCCAGATGGTCGAGCGTCGGAATCCGGGCCGTGATCTCGGCGACGCGGGCTCCGAACACGTGGCTGACCCGTTCCAGCTGCCGGATCCTCGCGTTGACGCCGACCATGCAGAGCGCCTCGCCCGCCGCGACCGAGCCGAGGAACGCACCCGCCGCCACCGCCATCTGACGCAGGTCACGATCGACGGCCCCGCTCACCAGCCAGGCGAGGAACAACGGCTGGAGCACGTCCATCGCGACGCCCGTCGACTCTGCCAGACAGAGGAGGGACCGCCGTGGGTCGACCCGGACCGAGGTGGAGACGACGAGCCATCCGGCACGCACGACCCTGATCATCGCGACACCTCCCCGACCTGGGGCGACCGCCGCGCGAACCTCGAAGCCTGCAAGGTGAAAAGGTCTGCGTACAACCCTTCGCTGCGCAGCAGCTGGGCGTGGTCGCCGTCCTCGACGATGCGGGCGCCGGCTCCGGTGTCCGCGAGCACGACGATTCGTTCCGCATGCCGAACGCTGGACAGTCGGTGGCTTACCAGGATCGTCGTGGCCCCACGCGCCACTGCGAGGAACCGGTCGAACAAGGCAGCCTCCGCGCGGATGTCGAGGGCCGCGGTCGGCTCGTCCAGAACCAGCACCCCGGCGCCGGTGCCGAGTGCCGCGAGCCCTCGGGCCAGGGCGATCCTTTGCCACTGCCCACCGGACAGATCCGTCCCGCCGTCGTACTCCGACGACAGCACGGTCTCGAGGCCGCGCTCGAGTCGGCCGAGGATCTCGTCGCCGCCGGCGTCACGCAGTGCACGCTTCAGCACCTGCTGATCGAGGCCGACGCCGACGTTCTCCCGCAACGGCAGGTGATAGCGAACGAAGTCCTGGAAGATCACCGCCAGCCGTGCCCGGGCAGCCTCGTCGGTGCCGGGATCGCCACCATCGACGCGGATCGAACCGCTGTCCGGTCGGTAGAGCCCGCAGAGCAGCTTGATCAGTGTCGACTTCCCCGCGCCGTTGACCCCGACCAACGCGAGCGACTGGCCGGCCGGGATCTCGAGGTTCAGCCCGTTCAGCGTGGGGTGTTCCGCGGACGGATAGCCGAACGTGACGTCGACGAGCTTGATGGCCGCGGGAACCGGCTCTCCTGGCTGAACTCTCGGCGCCGTGGTGACCGGCGAAGGTGCCGACCGTGGTAGGTGCGGCAGACCCTGCGCACTCCGGATGTGATCGAGCCCGCTGATCCGCGACATCGTGTGGGCCAGCGCGGTCTGCGGATCGGTGTGCGGTCCGAACGCCGCCATCGCCGACACCGACTGCAGCAGTGTGACCAACAGTCCGGCAGCGACGGCGCCGCGTCCCACATCGATCACCAAAGCAGTGAGAACGATCGTGCAGGCGGCCACCGGCGCCGCCAGGACCAGCAGTGTGCCCTTGACCGAACTGTTCCGGTGAGCCCAGACGAGTTGCTGTTGGTTGTGCCAGGTCGTGAGGTGACGGCTGAGCAGCAGGTCGGTCAGTCCGAACAGCCTGACCTCCTTTGCCGCGCTCGCGCCGATCAGCAGATCGCGCAGGTAGGACGCGCGCCTGCGGTCGTTGCCGGTGAGGTCGAGTAGTCCGTCGAATATCGTCCTACTCCACCGGCTGAACGCACGTGAGTAGAGCAACCACGTGCCCGCCAGCAGGAGCGGTGCCCACCACGACCAGCTCGCGAGGATGACGAATGCCCCGACTCCGCCGAGCCGGATCGCGAGCAGGGTCCACGCGGCGTCGACGCCCGCCTGGAACAGCCAGTCCCGGGGAGCCTCGCTGATCGTCTCGAGCTCACCGGACGTGCGGGGGGCCTCGAGATGCACGATGTCGTACGGATGAATTCCCGCTTCCATCGTGGCGTCGCACGTCATCACCGTGAAGCGGGTGGAGACCAACCGGCTCGTGTACGCCAGGATCGACGACGCGACCGGGACCAGGACGAACGACACGGCAGTCGCGATCGTCCACGCGACGGCGCTCCTGTCCGCACTCGACAGTGCGGCGATCAGGCGGCCCGTGGTGACGAGCGACGCCGCACTCGCTCCAGCGGAAACGAACGTGAGGAGTACGCAGAGCAGGGAAAGCCCTGGGCCGCAGGCCCACAGGTACCTCGCGTGCAGTGCGTAACGACGAAATTGCGGGAACGCCTCGACTCGTGGCACGCCATACCTCTCTCACTGAGGTGTATGGCCGCCAAAACGAGGGGGCGGCGACCGCATCCGGATGACGCGATCAGATACGGCCGGCACGCTAGCACAGCCACAGCGATCGGCAACCGACTTTCGCGAGGAAACGCAAGGGTGGCCGCACGCGACCAATGGTGGAGGGCGCCCCTCACGCAACCCGCCTTTAGAGGAAGGGCACCCTCACCCGAACTTATTGGCGCAGGGTGCCCCTCCTCCAAGACCGACCTGGCGGAGGGCGCCCCTCATGCAAGGGCAGGCCTGACCGGACCTATTGAAAGTCGATAGAAAACCAGTGATACTCGGTGCATGGTCGCAGAGCATCGGGCGGTAGCCGCACTCAGAGTCTTCCTCGTGTTGCTGTTCGGGGTCCTGGTGGTGTTCCAGGTCCTCTCGCTGCCCGGACAGTTCGCGCACATGGCGCAGGAGTCCCCGGACCAGGCGTACCTGAGATGGCCGATGACTGCCG
>JBOHED010000790.1:0-6613 GCA_050700915.1 Actinopolymorphaceae bacterium
GGTGAGTTTCGATCATGCGGAGTCCGGGCGTGTCGCCGATTCGTCACATTTCGTACGCCCGGAATGCCCGGATCAGGACGTATATTTCGGTTTCGTTTCGTGAGGAAACGATCACGCATAGGTAGACGTAGTCCGACTTGACGTTGTTTTCCACAGTCTGTCTGGTGGCGTTCACTCGCGTTGCCCTAGGCTCCGGTCTGTTTTCCATTGTCCAGACGACATCCCCCGGGGGGTCACACGTGAGATCGCGTCGCCTGGTCGGCGGTCTCGCGGCACTTGCCACCGCACTCAGCGGTGCTGCAATGGTCGCGACGGCCGTACCGGCCAACGCGGGTTCGTTGACGAGTCCCGTGTTTGGTGAGAAGCCTGACGCAGTTGTTGCGCAGAGAGGGATCGATGGATCGGTCCGCGTCCTTGAGTCCAAGGGCGGCACCGTCAAGCGTCCTGAGGGTGTGGCGGAAGACGCCAAGCCCGAGACGGCCGCGAAGGCTCACCTCTCTCGTTACGCCGAGGCGTTCGGCGTGCCGAGCAGTGAGCTGAAGGTCAACAGCACGACGAAGTACGGCAACGGCAGTTCGGTCCGGTTCGACCGGTCCTATCGCGGCATCCGGCTCTTCGGTGGCCAGATGGTCGTCTCGCTCGACAAGCTCAACAACCTCGAGTTCATCGTCGGCGAGACCGGTGGCAAGCCCACCGAGTCGTTCCCCACGCTCGACCCGTTCGCGGAGAGCAAGCTCGGGGCCATCGCCAAGAAGGTCGTGTCGATTCGCGAGAAGCTCGGATCGACGGCGGGCCTGACGGTCAAGTCCGAGGGCAAGGCGTGGTACGACGGCAAGGTGCTCGGCGTGCCGGGTGCCGAGGGCGTCCACCCCGTCTACAGCTTCCGGGTGCGCAGCACCAACCTCGAGACGCAGTACCAGGTCCTGGTCAACGCCGCGACCCGCAAGGTCGAGCTTGCCTACTCGCTCAACGCGCACGCGATCAACCGCGTGATCTGCGACGCGGAGTCCCAGGTGGTCGAGGACTACACCTGTGACGGGGAGACCATCGCCTACGCCCGCACCGAGGGCCAGCCCGCGTCGAGCGTCAACGACGTCAACCAGGTCTACGACTTCTTCCACGACACCTCGGTTCGCTACGCGAGCTATGTCAACCTCGACCTGACGTCGCTGATCGGTAGCGACTATGGCGACGGGCAGGGCAAGGCTCTGCGTGGCACGGTCCGCGTCTGCACCGCTGAGGCCTGCCCCTACCCCAACGCGTTCTGGGACGGGCAGCAGATGGTGTTCGGCGAGGGCGTCACGACTGACGACGTGGCAGCGCACGAGCTGTCCCACGGTGTCACCGAGCGCACGTCCAATCTCGCCTACCTGTTCCAGTCGGGCGCGATCAACGAGGGCCTCTCCGACATGTGGGGCGAGATCGTCGACATCGGCAACGGCAGCGCCGACGACACCGCCGAAAACCGGTGGAAGATCGGCGAGGGTTCCTCGCTCGGTGCCATCCGTGACATGAAGGACCCCGGTGCCTTCGACCAGCCCGACCGCATGAGCTCGGCGGACTGGTTCGACGGTTCCACCCTCGAGGACAACGGCGGCGTCCACTACAACAGTGGCGTCTTCAACAAGGCCGTCTACCTCATGACCGACGGCGACGACTTCAACGGCTACGACATCCGTGGTCTGGGTCCGGCGAAGGCAGCCAAGATCGGTTGGACGCTGCAGAACCTGCTGGCGCCCGGTGCCGACTACAAGGACGTCTTCTACACCCTGCCGCTGTCCTGCCGGAAGAACATCGGCCGTGCCGGCAGCTACATCACCGAGGACGACTGCCAGCAGGCCGACAAGGTGGTCAGGGCGACCGAGATGTACAAGGATCCGATCGTCGGCTCGGCGAAGAACGTCGACTACTGCGAGGACGGTGGGAAGCACACAGCGGCCTACGTCCAGGGCTTCGAGGCCAAGAACGACGGCTGGAGCTTCGCGGGCAACTGGTTCCTCAGCAACGAGGTCGGGTTCTACCGCTACGCATCGGTCGGTGAGGAGGCGGCGGTGGCCTGGACCACGGCCGGCGACGACATCTCGCTGACGCAGAACATGGCGGTGGAGATACCGGCTGATGCGTTCATCCGGTACGACCACGCCTACCTGCTCGACGAGGGTGACGGTGCGGCACTCGAGTACTCGCTAGACAACGGCCTCACCTGGCAGGCCGCGGCCGACCTGCCGAATGTCAACGGTGAGGACACGCCGGTCGACACCCTCGGTGGGGGCGACAGCTTCGCCGGAAACTCGGTCGGCTTCGGCGGCACCCGTTACGACGCGTCCGGCCTGGCTGGGCAGTCGGTGAAGTTCCGGTTCCGCTCGGCGGTGGCGACGAACAACTCCGCCTGGTGGGTCGACAACTTCAAGATCTACACCTGCGGCTGATCCACGCATCAGTTCGTACGCCAAGGGCCCTGGGTCCGCCTCCTGCCGGAGGTGGTCCGGGGTCCTCGGCGTTCCAGGGATTCGTACGCACTCATGACGGGCGTGTGTCGCGCGTCTTGCGCGGTTTTCACCGCACTCCGACACCTGTTTACCGGTACGTACTGTTGGGTAGGCAATACGCCCAATCTGCTACTAGGGTGTCGCCCGCACCGTTCTCGGCCACGCCGTCCGCCGATCCCGACGATGGGAGATCCCTGTGAAGTACCGACGCACAGTCGGCGGCCTGGCTGCCCTGGCGACGGTCATCAGCGGAAGTGCCTTGGTCGCGCTCGCCGCTCCGTCCTACGCCGGATCCTCGACCGGTCCGACGTTCCCTGTCGAGCGGTCCGATGACGGCATCACCCTGCTCGAGGGCGCCGACGGACTGGTCCGTGGCCTGCTGGCCGGCGACCAGCCGGTCGCGTTGCCGCACGGGCCGTCCCGGTCGCCGCAGGACGCGGCGCAGGCGCACCTCGAGCGGTTCGCCGGACGGCTCGGGATCGACGCCGACACGCTCCGACCGGCGGGCGCGGCGAAGGTGGCAGGGGGCGAGGTCGTCCGGCTGCAGCAGTACGTCGACGGGCTCCCGGTCGTGGCCGGTGAGGTCACCGCGACCCTCGACCACTCCGGTGGTCTGGAGGCGATCCTCGGCGAGACGGTCACGGGTGTCGTCGACGCTCCCACCGACCTGCTGAGCGGCGCGCGGGCACGGGTGCTCGCGCGGGAGTACGTCGCGGAGAAAACAGACGTCCCCGCCCTGGGCCTGCGGGTGGAGGACCAGGGCGACTGGATCTACAACCCCAGGCTGCTCGGCGCCCCCGGGCCCGCCGTCAACCGCGAGACGCAGAAACTGCACGTGTCGGGTCGCGGCGGGCTCGTCGACTACACGGTCTTCGTCGATCCGGCCTTCGAGTCGGTGGCCCTCGCGTTCAGCAACAACCACGCGGCAGTGGACCGCAGGATCTGCGACCTGGACAACCGCGATGTCGGCGTACCCGAGAGCGCGGCCTGCGACGACCTCACGGTCCCGTACTCCCGCCAGGAGGGCCAGGGGCCCAGCGGTCTCGCCGATGTCGACGCGGTCTATGACAACCTCGGCGTGACGGCCGAGCAGTACTCCAAGCTCGCCGGCGTCGACGTCACGGCCCTGGTCGGGGGCGAGGACAAGACGCTCCGTGCGACCACGCGGGTCTGCGCGACGTCTTACCAGGAAGGGTGCCCGCTGCCCAACGCGTTCTGGAGCGACACCCTGGAGCAGTTGGTCTACGGGGACGGTGTGACCGGCCTGGACGTCACCGCCCACGAACTCACCCACGGGGTGACCTCACACACCTCGCAGCTCTACTACGTCTACCAGTCCGGTGCGATCAACGAGTCGATGTCGGACATCTTCGGCAACCTGGTCGACCTCGCCGCACACCCGGAGAAGCGGCGTACGGCCGGAGCCTGGCTGATCGGGGAGGACAGCCGACCGGCCGCCGCCTCGATGCCGGTTCCGCTGCGGAGCATGAAGGACCCGACGGCAACCCAGAGCGCCGACCGGCTGACCTCTCCGCTGTGGGACGCCGATCCCGACCACCAGGACTTCGGCGGCGTGCACAGCAACAGCGGGCCAGGCAACAAGGCCGGCTACCTGATCGCCCACGGCGACCGGTTCAACGGCTACGACGTGCGGGGGCTGGGCATCCGCAAGACGTTCACGATCTACTGGACGGCGCAGCAGATCCTCACGTCGGGTGCGGACTACAAGGAGCTGTCCCACGTCCTGCCGCTGTCGTGCCGGAAGAACATCGGCAAGCCCGGCACCACGATCACCGAGAACGACTGCGCGCAGGTCGACAAGGCGGTCCGTGCCACCGAGATGCACAAGGACGCGGCCCAGTCCGCTCCCGCCGCGGTGCCCTACTGCGCGCCCGGCCAGCAGGTCGAAGCGTCGTACTCCCAGGCGTTCGACACCGAGCCCGCCGACTGGTACATGGGCGGCGAGGGGGCGGGTCTGAGCGTCGCCGACTTCGGGTTCGCCAATGTCAACCGCGGTGCCGATGCCCTCCTCCTGTCGACCACTGAGGGCGCCATCGACGAGGCCTCGGTCACGTCGGAGCCGATCCGCGTTCCGGTGGATGCCCGGCTGCGGTTCGACTACTCGACCCTCTTCGGGCTGTACGCACCCGCCGACGTGCCGACCGCCCGGTTGGAGTACTCCACCGACGGTCTGCTCTGGCTCCCGGCGCACTCGCTCGCAGGCTCCCGGAACGGTGGGCCGTGGAGCGGTCACTCGTACGGCTGGTCGTCGACGCGATACGACCTGTCGTCGCTCGCCGGACACCACGTGCGGTTCCGGCTCAGCGTGGAGGGGACGACGGGTGACGAGAACAACCCGTCCTCGGTGCTGAACGTCGACAACGTCAAGATCTACACCTGCCGCTGATCCGCGTACCGCACGCCAGCCGCACTCACGTACGCACGCCAGCCGCACTCACGTACGCAGGCCAGCCGCACTCACGTACGCACGCCAGCGGCCCGTACGCCGCCCAATTCGCGCCGACTTCGTACCCTTTCACCAGACATGCTCATTCATAGCGCACCGATCTTGAGTCAGATCGGCTCAGGTCTGTTGACAGGACTCGGCGCCCCCTGCAGGATTGAGCGCAGCAGACTCAAGGTCGACCGGGAAAGTGAAGCGGCACCATTGCCCGGTCGACCTGCCACGACGTAGGCGCCGCCGCCGGCTCAGGTGGCCGGTGATCGAGGAAAGGTTGCAACACGATGGCTCGTGCGGTGGGTATTGATCTTGGTACGACGAACTCTGTGGTTGCCGTCCTGGAGGGCGGAGAGCCGACGGTTGTGACCAACGCGGAGGGCTCGCGCACGACGCCTTCTGTGGTGGCGTTCGCGAAGTCCGGCGAGGTTCTCGTCGGCGAGGTGGCCAAGCGGCAGGCGGTGACGAACGTCGACCGGACGATCCGGTCGGTGAAGCGGCACATGGGCACCGACTGGTCGACGGAGATCGACGGCAAGGCGTTCTCGCCGCAGCAGATCTCGGCGTTCGTGCTGCAGAAGTTGAAGCGGGACGCGGAGGCCTACCTGGGGGAACCTGTCAACGACGCGGTGATCACCGTTCCGGCGTACTTCTCCGACGCGCAGCGGCAGGCGACGAAGGAGGCCGGCGAGATCGCCGGGCTGAATGTCCAGCGGATCATCAACGAGCCGACCGCCGCCGCGCTGGCCTATGGCCTGGACAAGGAGTCCGACCAGACGATCCTGGTCTTCGACCTGGGCGGTGGCACGTTCGACGTGTCGCTGCTGGAGATCGGCGAGGGTGTGTTCGAGGTCAAGGCCACCTCGGGCGACAACCACCTCGGCGGTGACGACTGGGACGCAAAGATCGTCGACTGGCTGGTGACCCAGTTCAAGAACAAGCAGGGCATCGACCTGGCTGCCGACAAGATCGCCAAGCAGCGGCTCACCGAAGCCGCCGAGAAGGCGAAGATCGAGCTGTCGAGTGCCTCGGAGACGAACATCAATCTTCCGTACATCACCTTGGGCGAGTCCGGTCCGCTGCACCTGGACGAGAAGCTGACAAGGGCCGAGTTTCAACGCCTGACCACCGATCTGCTCGAGCGTTGCCGCCGGCCGTTCCAGCAGGTGTTGAAGGACGCGTCGATCGACGTCGCGAAGATCGACCACGTGATCCTGGTGGGTGGGTCGACCCGGATGCCGGCCGTAGCCGACCTGGTCAAGGAACTGCTGTCGGGCAAGGAGCCGCACAAGGGTGTGAACCCCGACGAGGTCGTCGCGGTCGGAGCGTCGCTGCAGTCTGGCGTCCTCAGGGGAGAGGTCAAGGACGTCCTGTTGCTCGACGTCACTCCCCTCTCCCTCGGCATCGCCACCAAGGGCGGTGTCTTCACCAAGATCATCGAACGCAACACCACGATCCCGACCAAGCGGTCGGAGGTGTTCACGACCGCCGAGGACAACCAGCCGTCGGTGATGATCGAGGTCTTCCAGGGCGAGCGCGAGATGGCTCGGGACAACAAGTCGCTCGGCAACTTCGACCTGACCGGGCTCCCGCCGGCGCCGCGCAACGTGCCACAGATCGAGGTTGGTTTCGACATCGACGCCAACGGCATCGTGCACGTGTCGGC
>JBOHED010000791.1:0-6019 GCA_050700915.1 Actinopolymorphaceae bacterium
GAGCTGCTCGCCACCGCCAACTCCGGCGCGGTCGCCCGCGCCCGGGCAGTTACCAGGGCCGCGATGTGGTCGTTCGCCGCGCCGGGCGAGGTCGAGGTCGTCCTGGTGCCGTACGTCGACGACCACGCACGTCCCGGCTGGCGACTCCCGGCGAGCGTGCTGCTCGACCACCAGGTGGAGGCGGCCAGGGTGCGGGTCGAGGAGGACCTGCGCGGTCGCCGGGCGCTCGGGACCCGCTGCCTCGCCACCTGGTCCCGCTACAAGGCCGTCTCCGTGGTCGGCCGGGTCGTGGTCCGCCGTGGGGAGGACCTCACCGCGGTCCGGCAGCGCCTGCACGACCGGCTGCACCAGGCCGTCAGCCCGCTGCCGACACCGCAGAACCCGACCGGCTGGCGGTTCGGCGAGCCGCTCCGCGCCTCGAACGTCTACCGGATGCTCGAAGAAGCCGAACCAGGCGTCAGGTACGTCGACGACGTGCGGTTCGTGGTCGACGAGGCGCCGTCGGGAAGCGTGCGCGCGGTGGCGGCCGACGAGTTCCAGCCGGACACGTGGTACGTCGGCTGTGGCGAGGTGCTGTACCGCTCCACCAACGGCGGCCGCGGCTGGGAGTCGGTGGGCCGCTTCCCTGGCGAGGAGGTACGCCGGATCGCCCCCGCTCCCGCGGCGGTGCGTCCGGGGATGCCGGCCAGTCCGGGCCGGGTGGCGGCCGTGACCCGCCGGACCGACGGAGCGGCCTCCAGCGTGTACGTCTCGCGGGACCTCGGCGAGTGCTGGCTGAAGGTCGCCGAGCTGGAGCCAGGCATCGCCGACCTCGCCTGGACCGGTCGCGACCCGTCCGGCGGGCTGCTCCTCGCGACCGACGAAGGCCTCTACGAGCTGCCACTGCTGCCGGATGCGGTCCCCCTGCAGGTGCTGGTGGAGCCGTCGGACCCGGCCCGTGGCTTCTCCGCGGTGTCGACGTTCGTCTCCGGACGAGGCGTCCCGGGGGTCGCGGTGGCCGCGCAGGCGCAGTACGGCGTGTACCTCTCCGTCGCCGGCGGCCAACCCGGGACCTTCGCGAACGTCGGTCTGCAGGGCGTCGACATCCGCACGCTGTCCGCGCAGTTCGACGGACCGGCGACGGTGCTCTGGGCCGGAGCCGGCGAGCCCGACCCGAACCAGCCCGGGACCGGATGCTTGCGGGCCCGGCTGTTCGAGGCCGACGTGCGCTGGGAGGCCGTCGGCACGGGGTGGGTCGGTGGCACCTGCTGGGACGTGACGTTCGCGGCGGGTCGGGCTCTGGCGGCCACCCAGAGCGGCGGAGTCCTCGTCGCGGACCTGACGGCGGGGCAGGTGACCTGGCGCGCTCCGCACGTCAACTGCGGGCTGCCGCTCCGGGACCGGCCGCGGTTCGAGCCGGTGGCCGCCATCGCGGTCAACGCACCCACCGACGCCCCCGCCGTCGCCCTCGCCGGTGGGACCCGCGGCGTCTTCCGCAGTACGGACACCGTCCGCTGGATCACCGCCGCGGACCGGGAGACCCGGGACGTCGTGACGATTCCCGACACGTGGTTGCTCTGCTCCGGGGAGCACGACATCGAGGTGGTGCATCACCATGCGACGCCCAGCGATTGACCGGCTGTTGCCCGCCGCCTACGAGCGGGCCGCCGTACAAGGGAGCGTGCTCGGCGCCCTCCTCGACGTGATGGAGCAGCTGCACGCGCCCGACGAGGAACTGCTGGCGCGGATCGACGACGTCTCCGCGCCGTACCGCGCGCCGGATCGGTTCGTGCCGTTCCTCGCCCGGTGGGTGGGGCTCGAGCACCTGGTCTCGACCCGAGGGATGTCGGCGTCGTCGGCGGACCAGGTTCCGGTGGGCCGGCTCCGGGACCTGGTGGCGGTAGGTGCCGAGCTGGCGCGATGGCGCGGTACGCCGTACGGACTCCGCGGGTTTCTGGAGACTGCGACTGGGGTGTCCGGGTTCGTGATCGACGAGCCGCATCCGTTCACCTTCGTGGTCCGGGTGCCGGCATCGGCAGCCGACCAGATCGAGCTGGTCCGCCGGATCGTCGAGGCCGAGAAACCCGCGGCCACCACGTACGACGTCGTTGTTTCCGATCAGGCTGTGTCCGAACAGCCTGTGTCCGATCAGGAGGAGGGGGACCCATCATGACGACCTGGGTGGTCACGGAGGCGGCGCCGCAGGCAGAGCTCGGGCCGACCGGCTCCGCAGAGGTGAGCTTCACGGTGACCAACCGCGGGCCGGTCGCCGACGAGGCGGTCTTCGAAGCGGTGCCAGGCGAGGGTGCGGCGAAGACCTGGTTCACCGTCGCGCGTCCGCAGCAGCCGGTCGGGCCAGGGCAGTCGCTGACGTTCCTCGTCACCGCTACTGTCCCGGCCGGTAGTGCGGCCGGTTCGTACTGGCTGCAGGGCCGGGTCTACTCGGCGGACACCGCGCCCGAGGAGAGCTCGGCCCTGAGCAACCGGGTGGCGTTCGAGGTGCGGGCCACCCCGCCGAAGCCGAAGCCGTGGTGGCTGCTCGCGGTCGCCGGACTGGTGGTGGTCGTCCTCGCTGTCGGCGCGTTCCTGCTCCTGCGCCCCACCGACGACAGCGTGACCGTGCCGGACCTGACGACGGGCAAGAAGACCCTCGCGCAGGCCAAGAAGGACCTCAAGGCGCTCGGTCTGGCGACGGGCGGGGTGCGCTACCGCCAGCAACCCAGTGAGGCGGGCAGGGTGGTGCGGCAGTCGGTCATCCCGAACACCAGTGTCGCGGCGGGAACGAAGGTCGACCTGATCGTGGGGGTGGCACTGGCCGCGCCGACCCTCGAGGTGCCGGCGGCGGGGGCGACGATCGCCCTCGGTGACGCGATCCCGCCGCTCTCGTGGCGGAAGGTGGAGCACGCGGCGAGCTATCAGGTGGACGTCCGTAAGGAGACGTGCAGCAACCTCTTCGTGGTGAAGTCCATGAAGACCACCTGCAGTTTCACCGCGATGGAGCCCGGCACCACGGACGAGATCTCGTTCACGTCGCCGGTGTCGTTCGACGGCAACGACGGCACCATCGACGACAAGGTGATCTTCCGGCTCTTCTACGAGACCGGCAGGGTGCAGTGGCGGGTGACGGCGTACGACGTCTTCGGAAACCCCGGCCCGCCGAGTGAGTTCTCGACGTTCCAGAAGACGCTGAACTGAGATGGGAAAGGGTCAGAAGGCGCTCGTGATCGGCCTCGGCCTGCTGCTGGTGCTCTTCGTGGTGGCCGTCGTCCTGCCGCGTCGCGGCAACGACGGCGGCGACCGTGGCGACGACCCGCCGGAACTGCAGGACCGGGTCGAGGCGCTCCTCGGCCGGTGGTTCGACGATCCCGCCACCGTCGAGCGCCGTCAGCTCGACGCGGCATGCTTCGAACCGGCCGACGGCGATCGCCTGGTGGTGGAGGGTTCCTGCACGTTGTGGGTGGTGCCGAGCGGGGCCAAGCTCCGGCTCGTCCGCCTGCACGTCGACGACCCGATCGCCGTGTCGAGCCGGGCGCCGGAGAGCGAGTTCGAGGTCGAGGACGACGTGGATGACGGCGAGGACGTGGCCGTCGCCGTCGACGGGAAACGCGTGCCGATCCGACTCGACTGCGGATTCGGGCGCACCTGCGTGCTCACGGTGCGAGGGGGGTCGCGATGAGCCGGCTCCGGGTTCCGTTCTTCGTCATCGCCGCGGTGGCTATCGGGCTCGTGATCCTCGTCGAGCTCGGCTCGTCGTTCCTGCTCGGTGGCCGCTCGGCCGTCGGAGGTCTGCTGGAGCAGGCGGGCCAGCACGAGGTGGACCTGTCTGGCGTGACGGACGTGAGCGAGCCACCGGGGCGAGCGATCGGCTACCTGGCGCTGGTCGACGCCATCCTGCTCTACACTATCGCCCTGATGGGTGCGGGCCTCGTCGTGCCCGACCGGCTCCACGGCCGGTTGCAGGGAATCGTCACCCTGGTCGGCGCGATCGTGCTCATCCTCGTCGGCCTCGTCATGCTGGTCGTCGCGTTCGTCGAGCTGATGATCATGGTGGCGTTGTTCCTCGCCACGCCGTTCGGGACGATCGCCTATCTCGCCCTGTGGGGATTCTTCCCCCGCTCGGACGCCGCCGTCCTACTGTCGCTCGTGATGCTGTTGAAGGTCGTGTTCGCGCTCGCACTGGTCCTCGCGCAGCAGCGGTTCCTCCAGAACAAGGGGCTCGTGCTGCTCATCCTGACCTCGTTCCTGTGCACGCTGATCGTGGCGTTCCTGCACGGTCTCGTCCCGATCGTCGTCGTCAGCATCGTGGACACCCTGGCCGCTGTCGTCATCGCCGTCGTGGCGATCATCTGGGCGTTGGTCCTGCTCATCGGCTCGATTCCGGCGATCGTCAAGGCCGTCCGGGTCACGGCCAGCACGGTCTCCCACGCCGCGTCAGGGTCCCGATGAGCGGGACGTGTTGAGTACGACCTGAGTATCCGTACGGATGCCCGTCGACCGGTCCTCCGTCACTCTTGCCCGATGGACATCGAACAGCGCCCGGGCCCGGCGGGGCTCGAGGGGGGCGGCAGCGGCTCGACCGTGCAGCGTCCGTCCGGCAAGAGGTCGACCGCCGGAGCGGCCGCCGGCGGCGGCCTGGCGTGGTCCAGCGTCTTCACCCTCGGTCCGTATGTCCTGGCGATCCTTGTCCTGCTCGCCTGGTCCTGGCCGAGAGATCAGGTGGGGGCCGGCCAGTGCGAAGGCCTCGGATTCGGCTGCAGGCTCACCCAGCGCGACGGGGCGGTATTGCTCGCGTTCATGTCGGCGCCGTTCGCGGCGCTCGCGACCGGCGTCGCGTGGCTGGTCGTCCTGCTCCTGCAGCTCAGCCCTGCTCGGCGTTGGGCCGGCGTGGCGCAGGGCGCGCTGGCGGCGACCATCGTCCTGGCCGTTTCGGTCGCTGTCGCCGCGGTCGGCCTCTAGATGACGCTTTGTGGGTATCATTCCGATTGTCGTGGTCTCACGATCGGGGACTCTGGATTCCTCAGAACGTCAGGAATCGGCCCGGAGGCGGGCCTGCCTGATTCTTTGCGACCGTTCGCACCGTGACACCAAAGCGTGTGTTCGGTTTCAGTTGAAGCCCGCTCGGATGGTCCTCAAGAGCGGTGAAAAATACGCCTTTACCTCCGCCGGATAAGCGCCGGATTCCAGAAATGTGAATTGGTCGCACCTGCCAAAGATGCGGCATTTCTCCCAGCTGATCTGTGGCCGCCCTGATCGTCGCCCAAATCTCTTTGCGGTCCTTGTCGAACTTGGCCGCAAGTGATGTTCGGCAATGGCTGGGTAGTTCAAGGCGGACACCATTGCGACGTAGATCCGATTGTCAAACCTTTCGGCGTGGCAGAAGACCGGATTTCGTCATTGTGGTGAAGGCATCTACCACGTATCACGTTGGGGGGAAGTCGGGTGATCAAGTCACCATTGGGCAGGTTGCTACGCAGCCTGATCAACCGCAGGACCGTAGGCGTTCACATCGGCGCGGCGGCGGTGGTGCTCGGCGGGCTGGCGGCGCTGTCGTCGCCAGCATCGGCGAGCGCTGCCACGACCAACGAACTGGGCAGTGCGGCTCAGTCGTACGCCGCGGACGGTACGCCGCATGACGGCGGTAACCACCACAAGAAGAAGAACAAGGCGCTCTGTATCGACTCAAGCCAGCAGAACAACGATAAATTCCTCGCCTATGTCCCGGAGCGCGGAGCGCTGTGGATCTGGAAGGAGGGCCGGGGCGGACAGATGAGCGAGCTGTCGCCCTGGGTGCAGTTCACCGAGACACCCGACGGCGAACCTACGCCGATTCCGGAAGGCGTCGTCTGTGCCACGATCACGGCTCACGGTAATGACGTTGCCGTCACGATCGTGACCGAGAACAAGGGACTGCAGCAGGTCTGGCAGACCGAGTGCACGGTCAACCCCGACACTGCAATGGACCCGTTCGACCCGAACGGCGACCTGCCGAACGGCGACCCGAGGTGTGAGGAGTTCGTGGAACTCACACCACTGCCGGACA
>JBOHED010000792.1:0-12822 GCA_050700915.1 Actinopolymorphaceae bacterium
GTTCGCGGCCGGTCATGAGGTGCCGCCGGGGTCCGGGATGGGGCGGTGGACGGAATGGACGCCGTTCACCTATCCGTTCAACCTCACCCAGCAGCCGGCAGCCAGCATCATGTGCGGGTTGACCAGCGACCGGCTGCCGATCGGCCTTCAGATCGTCGGCCCCCGGCACGCCGACGCGCGGGTGCTGCGGGCGTGCCATGCGTACGAGTCCGCGACCTCCTGGCCGCCGCCGCTCCGGTGACGCCCGGCCGACGCCCTGCCCCTCCGCCCCTTCGGTGATCATGAAGACTGCGCGGTGTCACAGGCCCGCGGACCTTTCATGATCACCGAAGCGCGGGCTCGCGCCCGGCAGGCGGTCAGACGTCGGTGATCCAGGAGTTGACCTCGCGTTGCCAGGCGACGTCGGCCCAGAACGGATGGTGCGGCGCGGCGTTGCTGCACAGGATCGTGCCCCAGTAGCCGAGCCGCTTCGCCTCGAGCACCGCGTACTCGCAGATGTCCTTGCCGACCGGACCCTCCTCGAACGTCGTGTGCAGCGGCGTGTAGCCGACGTACCCCTCGCCGATCACCGCCGGCGCGCCGAGCCGCGCACCGAAGTCGGCGTACGCCTCGAGCCGGCTCCGGATCATCTCCCGCATCGACTCGCGATAGCGGTGGTAGTGCTCGTAGAGGTAGAGGTCCCACTTCACCGGATCAACCCAGTCGTGGGCAAAGACGAGACGCCGTTGTACGCCGGTGGCCCGAAGCCGCCACTCCTCGTCGGGCAGCCAGTCGTCGTACGCAGGTGCGTCGGAACGCAACAGCCGCGTGACGAGTGGCGTCGGGAACTCCGCGTTCGACCAGAGTCCCGCCTCGTCGAAGAGCTGTCGAAGAACGCCGTAGGCGTAGATGTGGAAGTGCGCGACCTGCAGGTTGTCGGCGAGGTCGTCCAACCGGTGGGGTGCCGGCTCGGAGTAGCACGCCGTGTGCAGCAGCTTTGGGTGGCGCTTGCGCAGCACGTCGACCGCACTCGCGATCAGGGTCCGCTGCGCCGCCACCACGTTTTCGCCGTCCGCGGCGACCTCGGTGAGGCTCGTGCCGGCGTTGTCGACCTCGTTGTGCAGCTCGACGTAGGCGATCCGGTCGGCGAGGCAGTGGTCCTTCACGAAGTCCAGTAGCGTGCTCATCGAGTCCGCCAGTGCCGCGCAGCGCCGCTCCGGCGGGATCGCCACCAGCGCTTCGTACTGTGCCGGTGTGGCGAAGAAGCTCGGCGTCTGCTGGTACTCCCAGCTCGACACGATGACGTGGCAGCCGTGCCGTTCGGCCGCCCGGAAGAGTTCCAGCAGGTGGGCGCGGCCGTCGATCACGGCGCCGCCGGCGTTGTTGTACCACCGCGTGCCCTTCCCGAAGCCCTTTCCCAGATTGGCGATCCGCAGCGGCTCCGGCGGGGTGTCGCTGCCGAAGAGGGTGTACGGCATCGCGCAGATCCGGACGGTGTTGTAGCCGCGTTCGACCGCCTCGGCAAACGCCCGGTCCAGGTCCTCGAACGGCTCACCCGGCATCGTCTGGGTGAACCAGCTGAAGTCCCAGAGCGAGATCGTCAGCCGGGTGGGCAGGTGAGCGGGGATCTCGACGGCCATGAGCCTTCCTCACTTCACGGTTCCGGCGGTGAGGCCGGCGATGAACTGTTTGGTGGCGAATGCGAACGCCACGAAGACCGGCAACACACCGATCGTCGTGCCGAGCATCACCGCGGCGACGTCGGCACCTCCGGCGGCGGTGTTGAGCTGCGTCAACGCCAGCGGCAACGTGAACAACTCCTGGTCGTTGAGAATGATGAGCGGCATCAGGAAGCTGTTCCAGCTCATCATGAAACTCCACACCGCAAGGGCGGCGAGGCCCGGACGGATGATCGGTAGGACCACTCGCCAGTAGATCCACAGATCGCCGGCCCCGTCCATCCGCGCCGCGTCGTAGAGGTCCGCGGGAACGGTGCTGTCGACGACCTGCCGCATCCAGAAGACTCCGAAACCGGTGGCGGCACCGGTGAGGATGAGCGGCCAGTACGTGTTGATCCAGCCGAACTCCTTCATCTCCACGAACCACGGAATCAGGCCCGCGGCCGGCGGGATGAACAACGTGAGGAGTACGGAACCGTAGAGCACCCGATGGCCCGGCGCCCCCTTGAACCGCGAGAACCCGTAGCCGGCAAGGGAGCTCACGAGCAGCACCAGCACGGTGTGCGCCACCGAGACGTACGCCGTGTTGCCCAGCGAACGGAGGATGTCAAGGCTGGCTTGCAACCGGGCGAAGTTGTCCAGCAGCGCGGTGCCGGGAAGAAGCGGCGGAGGAAACTGGAAGACCTCCTCCGTCCTGCGGGTGGCGAGAACTCCCATCCAGTACAGCGGAAACACGAACAACAGCGTGGTCAGGCCGACCGCGACGGTGATCACGACCCGCGGCGTCCGGCGGCCGACGTCGTTCATGAGTGCCCTCCCTCCTTCAGACCTGTCGCCGCAGCAGGCGGGCGTTGACGGCGGAGAACACCAGAATGAGGGCGAAGATGACGTACGACGTGGCAGATGCCAGCCCGAACCTGAACTCCTGGAACGCCGCCTGGTAGAGGTAGGTTCCCATCACCTGCGCGGAGTTGGAGGTGCCGTAGGTACCACCGGTGAGGACGTACGGCTCGTCGAAGAGTTGGAAAGCACCGACCGTCGACGAGATCGCGCTGTAGAGCACGAACGGAACCATCAGCGGCAGCGTGATCCGCAGGAACAGTTGCCCCTCACCGGCGCCGTCGACCCGGGCCGCGCTGTAGAGCTCCCGCGGGATCGCCTGCAGCCCGGCGAGGAAGATGATCAGGTGCCAGCCGGTCCACCGCCAGGCGATGAGCAGGATGATGAGCGGTTTGATCCAACCGGTCGACTGCAGCCACTCGAAGGTGACCCGAGAGCCGGTCAGGGCGCTGAGTGCGGAATTGACGATACCGGCGTGCGAGGAGAACATCACGCTCGCGATGATCCCCGTCACGGCCGGTGCGACGAGCAGCGGAAACAGGAACACGACCCGGAAGAATCCCTTGCCCACCAGGACGTACTCGTTGATGAGGTAGGCAAGGCAGAACGCCAGCCCCATTGTCACGATCGTCGACCCGATCCAGATGTAGACGGTGTTGACGATCGCCTTTCGGAACACCGGATCCTGGAAGAGGATCGCGTAGTTCTGCAGCCAGACGAACTCCGGTGTGCTCAACCCGTCCCAGCGCACGAAGCTGATCACCAGTGAGGCGAGGATCGGGAACGCGCCGAAGATCGCGAAGAGGACGAAGAACGGAGCAATCGTGACGTAGAACGCGCGGTTGTCGCGTATCCGGGCACCCAGGGTGCGTTCCCCGCCGGCTGGCCGTCGGCCGGCAGGCCTGTCGGCCGGGCGGGCGCCCTTGTCCCGGGCATGTGTGGCGGTCTGGCTCTCAACTGGCATCGGTGACGCTCAGCCGGAACGCTTCTCGACCCGCGCCTGTGCGGCGGACAGGGCGGCACCGGTCTCGGCCTTGCCCTTCATGACATCGGTAACCGCGTCGGTCAACGCGTCCTGTGCGGCCTGGTCGTCGGGATTCGTGATCGGTGTCTTCATCGACTCCGACACCTGCTCGAAGACCTCGTTGACGTTCTGCCCGGCATAGAAGTCGTCCGGCTCGTTCATCCAGTCCTCTTCCAGGGCAGGGGTCCAGGCCGGGTAGAGGTCGTTCTCGCGGTACATCGTGCGCAGGCTGTCCGGATCCTGGGTGACGAACTTGACGAACTCCCACGCGGTCGCCTTGTTCTCACTGGTCTCCAGGATGCCGATGAAGTCGCCGCCGGAGTTGAACGCGGCGTTGCCGTCGTACTCCGGTGCGAGCGTCACACCCCACTGTCCCTTCGACTCCGGTGCGTAGACGCTCTTGACGAGTCCGCCGAACCAGTTGCCGATGAGGAAGGTCGCGACGGAGCCGTTCTTGATCGCGGCACCCCATTCCTGGCTCCACTGCTCGAACGGCGCGACCAGGCCCGCATCGTAGGCCTGCTTGGCGTAGTCGACCGCGGCCACCATGACGTCCGATGTCAGCTGTGACTTCCCGGACTCGTCGAACATCGACACACCGGCCTGCGCACGGATCGCCCCGACGATCGACATCGGCGTGTCGATCAACCAGCGCTCGTCCTTGACCGCGAGCTTCCTGCCCTCGGCGAGGTAGTCGTCCCAAGTCTTGAACGCGTCGTTCACCTCGTCCGGCTCGGTCGGCAGACCGGCCTTCTCCAGCACATCGCGGCGGTAGAAGAGACCGCCGGGGCCGGTGTTCTTCGGCAGGACGAAGGCCCGGTCCTCCTCCTTGTCGAAGACATACTCCCACGAGAAGTCCGCGTAGTCACCGGAGCTCTTCGTCGCGTTGTACGGATCCTCGGCGAGATTGACGAAGCCCGGCTTTCCCTTGTATTTCGCGACGTTGGTGATCTCGACCATGGCGACGTCAGGACCTGCGCCAGACACCAGGGTGGCCAGCAGCTTGCTGTCGTACTGGTCCGAGGCGAACGCCTGCACCTTGACCTTCGTCCCAGGGTTCTTCTTCTCGAAGAGCGGGATCGTCTTCTCAAACGTCTTGTCGTTGTCGGGCCAGGTCCAGACCGTGATCTCGCCGCCGACCTTGCCCGCGGTCTCGTCACCGCCGCCGCACGCCCCCAGCATCAACGCCCCCGCCCCGATGCCGGCGCTGCCGAGGAGGAAACGTCGCCGACTGAGCCCGTGCATGGCCCCCGGCATCCTGTCCCCTGGCCGTTTCCGCATGGTGCCAACTCCTCTTCCTCTGACGCCTGTGTCAAGCATGGGTGGATGTGCAGGTGGGGAACGGTGTCGTCACCATTCCGCGAGCGAGCCGTCGTCGCGGCGCCAGGTCGGCGTCCGCCAATCGGTCGCATGTCGTGTCGCGCGCTCCACGGTCCGTTCGTCGATCTCGATGCCGAGCCCGGGTCTGTCGAGTCGGTCGATGAAGCCGTCCCGATGGGTCAGTACGGAACGGTCGACGAGGTAGTCGAGCAGGTCGAAGCCCTCTCCGTAGTGGAGTCCGATGCTCTGCTCCTGGATCAGGTAGTTCGGCGTCGCGAAGCCGACCTGCAGGCTAGCCGCCAGGGCGAGCGGTCCGAGCGGGCAGTGCGGAGCCAGCGCCACGTCGTAGGCCTCGGCCATCGCCGCGATCCGGCGTACCTCCGAGATACCACCGGCATGCGAGAGGTCCGGTTGGACGACGGCGACGCCCGATCCGAGGATCGGCCGGAAGTCCCAACGGGAGTACAGGCGTTCGCCGGTGGCGATCGGCACGCTCGTCCCGGCCACCACTTCGCCGATCCGGTCGCTCACCTCCGGCACGACCGGTTCCTCGACGAACATCGGGAGGTACGGCTCCAACAGTGGCAGCACCCGCCGCGACATCGGCAACGTCATCCGGCCATGGAAGTCCACCGCGATGTCGACCTCGGGACCGACCGTCTCGCGGACCGTCGCGACCCGCTCGATGATCGCGTGGATCTCGGCGGCGGTGTCGAGCAGCCGCAGCTGTGCCGAGGCGTTCATCTTGACCGCCGTCATGCCGTCGTCGAGGCGACTCTTCGCGGCTTCGGCGAGGCTGGTGGGCTCGTCGCCGCCGATCCAGCCGTAGACCCGGGCGCGGTCGCGGACGGGCCCGCCGAGCAGGGCGTGGACGGGTACGCCGTGCACCTTGCCGGCGATGTCCCACAGGGCCTGGTCGATGCCGGCGACCGCGCTCGAGAGGATCGCACCGCCGCGGTAGAAGGCGCCCTTCGTGAGCACCTGCCAGTGGTCCTCGATGTGCAGCGGATCCCTGCCGACGAGATAGTCGGCGAGCTCCTCGACGGCTGTCGCGACCGTGCGCGCCCGGCCCTCGACCACCGGTTCTCCCCACCCGGTGACGCCCTCGTCGGTGTCGATCCGGAGAAAGAGCCACCGAGGCGGGACGGGATACGTACGCAGTGCGGTGATCCTCACCTGCGACCGCCCTGACCGCCCCGACCACCCCGGCCGGTCGACTCCGAACGACCTTGCCTTCCCGGCCTGGTGGAGTCGAGGTCCTGCCGGGCCTTCTCCAGCAAGGCCCGGACGGCCTTCTCGGCGGCGTCGGGATCGGCGTCGCGGACGGCCTCGGCGACGGCGCGGTGCGCGGGGACCGGGTCGTCGGCGGGTTTGGCGACGTGGACCAACTCGTCGCGGGCGGCGAGCCCGGCCTCGATCACGACCTCCATCCGCAACAGGAGTTCGTTGTGGGTGGCGGTGAGCAGCGCCCGGTGGAACGCCAGGTCGGCGCGTACCTCCTCCGACGGGACGCCGACGGCCGCGGCCATCTCGTCCAGGGCCGCCTCCAGGGCCGCCACGTCCTCGTCCGTACGCCGGACCGCGGCCAGCCGGGCACCAGCCGGCTCCACCACCTCGCGTACCTCGTGCAGGTTGTCGAGGAAGGAGTCGTCGCCGCTGTCGGCGAACTGCCAGCGGATCACGTCACCGTCCAGCAGGTTCCAGTCCGACCTGGGACGGACGAACGTCCCACGTTTCTGCCGCGCGTCCACCAGGCCCTTGGCGGCCAGGACTTTCAGGGCCTCGCGCAGGACCGTACGGCTCACCTCGAGCTCGGTTTCCAGGGCGGCGAGGTCGATCGTCTCCCCTTCGGCGAGCTCCCCCGACAAGATGCGACGCGCCATCTCCCGCACGGTCTGGCCGTGCAGGCCCCGGCGCGAGTAGACGGCCACGGCCCTCCTCGTGTCACTGCCTAGTGGTCCGTTGTTCGGGCTGGTCGCCCTGTCGGGGGCCAGCCTAGAACAAGACATTAATTATGACTACATCTTGACAAGCTCAGTTGGCTTGACCATGCTCACGGCGCAAGGCCCCCGGGCACCGCGAAATCGTGGAGCTTGCGAACGATGTCGTGGGGTGGGGGCAAGACACGCGCTCCGCAGGAGGCCCGTCATGCGTCCGATCCGGCGACGCTCCATGCTCCAGGCCGCCGCCTTGACCCCGATCGCGGGATCCATGGTCGCAGGCGTCCCACCCGCGCTCGCCGCGCCGGCTGCCGGAGCGGCGCTCGCCGCCGCCTCCGGTGACCAGCCGCCCCCGCACGGTGACCGGGAACCGGCCGGCACCGAGTTGCGCACCATCGACGGCACCGGTGTGGTGTTCCAGTACGCGGCCGTCGTCCCGGCGTTCGACGGATGGCGTACGCACGAACCCACCAGGAGCTACCGCGACCTCGACCGGACGTGGCGGTTCCGCTTCGACCCCGACGCCGTCGGCGAGAGCGAGGGGTGGCAGGGCGCCGACTACGACGACGCCGGCTGGGACTCGATCGCCGTCCCGTCGGCCTGGGATCTGAAGGACACGCCCGGTTACGGCGGGTACGACGGTAGCCGGTTCGGCGAGGGCACGGCCTTCACCGACGGCTACGCGTGGTACCGCACCTCGATCTCGGCCCCGGCCGACTGGGCGGCACGCCACGTCCGGCTCGCGTTCCTCGCCGTCAACTACCGCGCCGACGTCTGGGTCAACGGCCAGCACGTCGGCGCGCACGAAGGCGGGTACGCCCCATTCGCGGTGCCGACGGGCGACGCCCTCCGCCCTGGCCGGGTCAACGTCATCGCCGTGCGGGTGCACCGGCTCGCGTCGTACGAGGACTACACCGTGCCGGGCAGCCCGGCCGTCTCCGATCCGTACGCCATCCCGTGGAAGCCGGTCGACTACTGGCCGTACGCCGGGATCACCCGCTCCGCATGGCTCGAGGCGGTGCCGACCGTCACGGTCGCCAAGCTGCTCCTCGCGGCGGGAGACGGTCGGCTGGAGGCGCGTGCGGTCGTGGAGAACCGTCGGGACGAGCCGTTCACCGGCCGTGTGGTGCTGGACGCCGGCAAGGGGACCGGAGCGAAGGCGGTGAGCGTCGCTGTGAGCGTTCCGGCGGGCGGTGTGGCCGTCGCGAAGATTCAGACCACCATCCCGGACGCCCCGGCGTGGAGCCCGGAGCGTCCCACCGTGCTGACCGCGACCGCCAAGCTCCTCGCGGGGTCGGGAAAGACTGTCGTCGACCAGGTGAGCGACGGCTACGGCATGCGGACGGTCGAGATCGCCGACGCGAAGCTGCTCGTCGACGGTGAACAGGTGTTCCTCAAGGCCCTCAACTGGCACGAGGAAACCGCTGCACACGGGCGGGCGATGACCCGCTCCGACTACGACCGCGAGCTCGGCCATGTGCGCGCGACGAACTCCAACGCCGTCCGCAACACGGTCTACACGCGCCACCCCTACGCCTACGACTGGACCGACAGACACGGCGTCTACGTCATGGACGACATCGACAACATGTGGGTCAACGCGGCACAGGAGAAGCTGCAGACCGAGCAGTACGGACTGTGCCGCGCTCTCGCCCTCACGATGGCGTGGAACAACCACAACCACCCGTCGGTCGTGGTGTGGTGCCTGCAGAACGAGTCCGAGATCGACGGCAACGGCGCGCCGATCTACCGAGCCTGGCTCGCGGACATGAAGGCGGCGATCAAGGCGGTCGACCTCACCGGACGGCCGGTCACCTGGGCATCCCACACCACGAACGACCCAGCCTTCGACCTCGCCGACATCGTGGGCTTCAACGAGTACTTCGGCTATTTCTACGGCAAGAACGAGGACCTCGGCCCCGCGATCGACGCCGTTCACGGGAAGTATCCGGACAAGCCGATCATGATCACCGAGAACGGCTCGTGGTCGTTCTTCGGCCACCACGGCCCGGAGACCGAGGTCGGCACCGAGGAGTGGCAGGCGATGAACTTCCGCTCCCACTGGGCGCAGGTCTTGGAGCGCCGGGACTATGTGGCGGGCTACTTCTTCTGGGTACTGAAGGACTACAAGACTCGTGCCGGTTACAACCAGGAGTACAACGGAATCTCGGAGATGGGTGCACTCGCCTTCGACGGGACCACGAAACGCCTTGTCTACAACAACATCAAGGACGCAGAGCTGTGAGTCGCACGTCGCGGGTCACGTCGTTACGGTTGCTCGGCGGAGCCTTGTCGCTGGCGGTCGCCGCACTCTCCCTGCCGCTGGCGGGCGGCCCGGCGGGACTCGGCGCCGCGGCGGCAGCAGGGCGGGCCGAAGCCGGCGCGCCGCACACCATCACCGTTGACGGAGCGGATCTCGGTCGTACGTTCGACGGCGTGGGCGGTGTGAGCGCCGGCGGGTCGTCGCGGCTGCTGATCGACTACCCGAAGAGGGAACGGAGCCAGATCCTCGACTACCTCTTCAAGCCCAACTACGGAGCGGCACTCGACATCCTCAAGGTCGAGATCGGTGGCGACGTCGACGCCACGGTCGGCGCCGAGGCGAGCCACATGCGGACCGCCGGCGAGGTGGACTGCACTCGGGGCTACGAGTGGTGGCTGATGCGGGAGGCCGCGAAGCGCAATCCCGACATCAAGTTCTACGGCCTGCCGTGGGGAGCCCCCGGCTGGTTCGACGGAGGCTACTGGTCGCCGGACCGAGTCGACTATCTCGTCGCCTGGGTGGAGTGTGCGAAGCAGAACGGCTTCACGATCGACTATCTAGGTGGCGCCAACGAGAGCGGGTTCAACCGCGACGTGTACGTACGCCTCGCCGAAGCGCTTGCAGGGAGCGGTTTCGGTGACATCAGGATCGCGGCCACCGACAACCACAGCCCGCCGGACTACTGGTTCGCCGCACCGGAGATCGCCGATGACCCCGAGCTGAACGACGCCATCGACATCCTGGGCGAGCACGACGTCTGCGAGTGGCGGACGCTCCAGCGCCAGTGTCACGTGAGCGAAGCGGCCCGGGCACTCGGCAAGCCCTTGTGGGACAGCGAGAACAGCACGCAGGACTACGACGTCGGGGCAGAACCCCTTGCCCGGGCGATGAACCGGCACTACATCGACGCACGGGTCACCGGAAACCTCAACTGGGCCTTGGTTTCGGCGTGGTACGACAACTTCCCTATCGGCGGCACCGGACTGATGCTGGCCGAACGCCCGTGGTCGGGCTTCTACGAGGTGGGCCCGAGCATCTGGGTCGACGCGCACACGACACAGTTCACCGAACCGGGGTGGCGCTATCTCGACAGCGCGAGCGGCTACAGCGCGGGAGGCGCGAGCCACGTGGCGCTGCGGTCGGCGGCCACTGACGACTACAGCGTCGTGATCGAGACTCTCGACTCCAGCGAGACCGAAACCCTGCGGCTGGACGTGACCGGCGGGCTGCCCGACGGTCCCGTCCAGGTGTGGTCGACCAACCTGGCGACCCCGAGCACCGCCGACGACTTCGTACGTCAAGGCACCATTGACACGGCCGATGGTGCGTACGACCTGACCGTCGAACCCGGTCACATCTACACCCTCTCTACGACGACCGGTCAGGCGAAGGGTGGTGCGCGGTCGAAGGCGGATCCCGGTGCGCAGCTGCCGATGCCGTACGCCGAGAACTTCGAGAATGTCGGCGGCCTTGGCCTCGCGCGCTATGTGGCCGACGTCCATGGCGGGTTCGAGGCGGACCGGTGCGCCGGCGGTCGCGACGGCACGTGCTATGAACAGCAGGTCACCCAGCAGCCGCTCACCTGGCACGACACGAACATGCCGCCCACGACGATTGTCGGCGACCCGCACTGGTGGGGAGACTACGAGGTGAGCGTCGACGCGCTGCTGGACAAGGCCGGACACGTCGAACTGCTCGGCCGGGTCGACAGCCAGCAGCACAACGCGGCCGGCTACCACCTGCGGGTTTCGGAAACCGGTGCATGGACGCTCTTCACCCAGGACCTGCAGGGGCGGGACCGTCAGCTGGCCGACGGCTCGGTGCCGGCGGCGGGCGTTGGCACGGGGACCTGGCACCAGCTGGCGCTGCGGTTCCGCGGGGAGCGGGTCACGGCTCTCCTCGACGGTGAGGAGCTCGCCTCGGTCGAGGACGCGGACCACACGACGGGGCAGGTGGGGTTGCGGGTGGGTGGGTGGCAACGGGCGCAGTTCGACAACCTGCGGGTGGTGCCGACCGGGCCGCGGCCTTCGTTCGTACGCCATGCCGACATGACCGCGACCGCCACCAGCGCACATACGGCGAACGACTTCGGGCACAACTACGTGGCCGAGCACGCGATTGACGACCGGCTCTGGTCCACCTGGCGGTCGGCATTATCGCCGGTCCAGCCGCTCCCGCAGGCGATCACGCTCGACCTCGGGGAGTCGACGACCGTGGCCGGTGTGGCGTACACGCCGGCCGTCACGCCGGTTGCCGGTGGAATCACCAGCTACACCGTCTCGACGAGCAGGGACGGTAAGTCCTTCACGGACGCCGCGAGCGGGCACTGGGCGGCGACCTACGCCACCAAGACCGCACCGTTCGCCAAGTCGGTGCGGGCGAGATACGTCCGGCTGGAGGCCGTCGACGTCAACGGCTGCCCGCGGGCGGCGACGGTGGCAGAGCTCAACGTGTCCAAGACAACGCTCGCGCCGCTGGGCGAAGGGGAGCCGCCGACCGATCCCGGGCCGTCGTACCCCCATCTCGTCCCGCAGTCGCAGATGACCGCGTCCGCGACGAGCCAGCAGCCGGGATACGAAGCGGGCAAGGCGATCGACGGTAACTGCGGCACGATGTGGCACGAGTCGTGGAGCCCGTACACCCCGCCGCCGCAGTCGCTGACCCTCGACCTCGGTGCTACGTACGACACGATCGCCCTGGTCTACCAGCCGCGGCAGGACGGCAACGTGAACGGAGTGGTCACCGACTACGAGATCGCGGTGAGCGCCGACGGCGAGACGTTCACGCCGGTCGGTGAAGGGACGTGGTCCGGTGATGCGGCGACGAAGACCGCCGAGTGGTCGGCGACGTCGGCGCGGTACGTCCGACTGACCGCCCGCAACGGGGTCAACGGCCACCTGTCCGCGGCCGAGGTCAACATCGCCCACGCCGGCTGACCGGTTCGCTCCGCTGCGCTCAGCGAGGGAGCACCGGCTTGCGCCGGAACGGCGCCCGGCCGGGTGGCTGCTGGGGCGCCGGCCGGCGCGGCGTCGCCGGGATGGGCAGCGTGACCGGCTTGTCCGGCGTGAGGGTGAGCGCTTCACCGTGGTGGGCGATCTGGAGCGGCCCGCCATACAGCAGGGAGTACGTCGCCTCCTCGGGGCGGATCGAGACCAGGACCTGGCTGCCGGTGAAGCACATCCGGAACGTGATGGCCACCAGCTCGGGCGGCAGCCGCGGCGCGAAGGTGAGCTTCCCCCCATGGTCACGCATCCCGCCGAAGCCCGCGACCGTGCCGATCCACGCGCCGGCCAGGGACGCGATGTGCAGGCCGCTGTGCACGTTTCCCTGCGTGTCGTGCAGGTCGGCCAGCGCGGCCTCGGCCAGGTAGTCGTACGCCAGATCGAGGTAGCCCACCTCGGCGGCCAGCACCGCCTGGGTGCTGGCCGACAGGGACGAGTCCCGCACCGTCAACGCCTCGTAGTAGTCGACGTTGCGCGCCTTCTCCTCCTGAGTGAACGCGTCACCGCGCAGGTGCATCGCCAGCACCAGGTCGGCCTGCTTGACGACCTGTTTGCGATAGAGGTCGAAGTACGGGTAGTGCAGCAGCAGCGGGTACGTCTCCGGCGGCGTACCGGCGAAGTCCCAGTGGGCGTGGCTGGTGAACCCCTCCGACTGCGGGTGCACCTGAAGAGTTGTGTCGTACGGAATGACCATCCGGTCGGCGGCGTCGTGCCACGCCGCGGACTCCTCCTCGTCGACGCCCAGCTCGCGGGCGATCCGGGGAAGGCGTTCGCA
>JBOHED010000793.1:0-3395 GCA_050700915.1 Actinopolymorphaceae bacterium
GGGCAGGTCGACGGTCTGGTCGACCGGATGGTCGCCGAACTCGGCCTCACCCTCGCCGACGTGACCGTCGTCGCCACCGGCGGGCTGGCCCCGCTGGTCATCGAGCAATGCCGCACCGTCGACCACCACGAACCCTGGTTGACCCTGCATGGACTCCGGCTGGTCTACGAGCGCAACCGTCCCGGAGAATGAGTCCTCCCTCAAGTGTGGAGGTGCACGACGGTGAGCGTTCTGGAGGCGTTCGACCTGTCCGGCAAGACCGCTCTGGTCACCGGCGGCAACCGTGGTCTCGGGCGGGCGTTTGCGCTTGCTCTTGCTGAGGCAGGCGCCGATGTCGCGATTGCCGCGCGGGACGACAACCGGTCGAAAGCGGTGGTGCAGGAGATCACCGAACGGTCCGTCCGTGGCGTCGCCGTATCGGCAGACATCACGGAGCGCGCCGATGTCGAACGTATGACAGCGGCGGTGATCGCCGAGTTCGGCAGGATCGACATCCTCGTCAACAATGCCGGTGACTGCGTTCACCGGGCGGCGCTGGACGTGCCCGACGACGAATGGCACCGGGTGATCGACGTCAACCTGCACGGCGTTTGGCTGTGTAGCACGATCGCGGCACGTCACATGATCGCCGCCGGTGGTGGCGCCATTGTCAATATCGGCTCGATCTCGTCGCTCATCGTCAACCGCCCGCAGTGGCAACCCGCCTACAACGCCTCGAAGGCGGCGGTCCACCAGCTCACCAAATCCCTCGCCGCGGAATGGGCGCCGCACAATATCCGGGTCAATGCGCTGGCTCCGGGATATGTCAAGACGGAGATGGCGCCGGTCGACCGGCCGGAGTTCCGCCAGCACTGGATCGAGGACGCTCCCATGCAGCGGTACGCCGTACCTTCGGAAATCGCGCCGAGCGTCGTCTATCTCGCAAGCGAGGCGTCCTCGTTCATGACCGGGAGCGTTCTCGTGATCGACGGCGGTTACACACTCTGGTGATCAGGCGGTAATCGCCGACGTCGGCGCTCGGCCGGCGAGAAGGTCGCGCACGTGGGGAACATGCCGGCACGCGTCCACGAGTACGTCAGGAAAGTCGGTCGTCACGGCGTCGGCCCCGACGCGCAGGGCGTGCAGAACGCCGTCGACGTCATTGACCGGCCAGGTGAAGACCGCCAACCCTTCGGCATGGCAGGTCGTGACGAATTCCACATCGAGATCGGCCAGTCCGGGACACACCGCGGCAACGCCGAGCGCACGGCCGGTTTCCCGTAGTTCCGGCTTCGCGTGCGAGGAGATGAGTCCCGTCCTCGTCCCCGGAAGATAACTGAGCGTCTCCTGGATGATCTCGGCCGAGAACGACGTCACGGTGATCTGGTCGGAGAGACCGTGGGTGCGGATGACGTCGAGTACCGGGTGGCAGGCCTCAGCTGCCTTGATCTCCGCCTGGATCGGAAGGTCGATCTCGTCCAACACCTCAGCGAACGTAGGAATCTTTTCGCCCTGTCCGGCGTCGAGAGCCTTGACCTCGGCGAGCGTCATCGACGCTATCGGCCCGTTCCCGTCGGTTGTCCGCTCGACATCGGCGTCGTGCAGGATCACCAGGTGTTCGTCACTGGTAAGGCGCAGATCGAGTTCGACGCCGTGGGCGCCTTCGGCCACCGCCCGCCGGAAGGAACGAAGAGTGTTCTCAGGTTCGAGCCCCAGGGCGCCGCGGTGTCCGACGAGGGAGAAGGTCACGGTTGGCCCACCTGCTTCGCAGAAATCGATGCGCGGACATTCGTTCCGGCAGGTGACGAGCTTCTCACAGGCCCGCGGTAAGTTGCCGGCCGGGATTGGGAGGTCCGGGGATTGTGCCGGCGTGGTTCGCCCGCCTGGACACCCCGACCGGGGGAGCCTGGTCCCTACCGAATAATCTGGGAAGCCATGACCGAGACGCCTGCGGCTGATCCTGCCCAAGAAGCCGATCTTCCTGAGCAGCTGCGAATCAGGCGCGACAAGCGTTCGCAGCTGATCGAACGTGGTGTGGATCCCTATCCGGTCTCGGTCACGCGTACGCACACTCTCGCCGAGCTTCGCGATACCTTCCATCACCTTTCGCCGGACCACTCCACCGGCGTGACGGTGACCGTTGCCGGCCGCGTCATCTTCGTACGGATCACCGGCAAACTCTGCTTCGCGAGGCTCCGCGACGGCGACGGTACCGAGGTGCAGGCCATGGTCTCCCTTGACCGGGTCGGTGCCGACTCGCTTGCCGAGTGGAAGTCGCAGGTCGACATCGGTGACCATGTGGGTGTCGAGGGCGAGGTCATCACCAGCAGACGCGGCGAGCTCTCGGTCGCGGCTACCCGGTGGTTCATCGTTGCCAAGGCACTCCGACCTCTCCCGGTCGAACACAAGGAACTGTCCGACGAATATCGTGTCCGGCAGCGCTATCTCGATCTCATCGCGCGGCCGGAAGCGCGGCAGATGCTGCTCGCCCGGTCGGCCGCGACCGCATCGATTCGGCAGACGCTCACCGCACGCGGCTATGTCGAGGTCGAAACCCCTGTGCTGCAAGCCATCCACGGCGGTGCAGCCGCGCGGCCGTTCGCCACCCACTTCAACGCCTTCGATCGGGAGTACTACCTGCGGATCGCGATCGAGCTCTACCTCAAGCGGTTGGTGGTGGGCGGCGTCCACAAGGTTTTCGAGATCGGGCGAAACTTCCGTAATGAAGGCGTCGACGCCACGCATTCGCCCGAGTTCACGATGCTCGAGGCGTACGAAGCTTATGGCGACTACCACACGATGGCCGAACTCGTGCGGACGCTGGTCCTCGACGCCGCCCGGGCGCTCGGCTCGACCGTCGTACCGAACGGAAAGGGCGCTGAGATCGACCTGGAGACCGAATGGCGGTGGCTCCCGGTCCACGAAGCGGTATCCACAGCGGTCGGCGAAGAGGTCACGCCGGACACCAAGGAACAGGAGCTTCGGCGGCACGCCGAGAGGTTGGACGTCGCTCTGCAACCTGGTTGGGTTTCGGGAGAGATCATCCTCGAGCTGTTCGAGAAGCTCGTCGAGCACACGATCGTCGAGCCCACCTATGTCTGTGACTATCCGGCTGACGTGCGGCCGCTGGCTCGGCCGCATCGGAAGGATCCACGCCTGGCGGAAGCGTTCGACCTGATTGCGGCCGGTGTCGAGCTGTCGCCGGCCTATTCTGAACTCGTCGACCCGGTCGAACAACGCGAGCGACTCCTCCAGCAGTCGATCCGGGCGGCCGGCGGCGATCCGGACGCCATGCAACTAGACGAGGACTTCCTGCGCGCCCTTGAATACGGGATGCCGCCCACGGGTGGGATGGGCCTGGGAATTGACCGGCTCGTCATGCTGCTGACCGGCGCCCGGTCCATTCGCGACACCAT
>JBOHED010000794.1:0-3704 GCA_050700915.1 Actinopolymorphaceae bacterium
CCGCGAACGCGGCATAGAACACCGGAGAGCCACGTACTGGGAAACTAGTCCGCGTGGTTCGGAGGGAGGCCGCGCCGAAAAGGACCAGCCCACCAGCTGGAACCTCACGGCGCGGCCCACCCTGTTCCCCAGGCGGCCGGGGTCAGGGCTCCCGAGACAGGCAGTTGGCCGACTCCACGAACTGCACGCTCCGGCAGGCAGTGTGGCCCGAACTGACACATCGCTGGTGCCTCGACTCGGTCCCCCATGTGGCGGCCGATCTTGATCTGATGGTCACGAGGACCCGTCGAGCTCTTGAATAGCGAGCTGGAGGACAAGGACGTGATGGAGGAAGGTCTGTTCGAGACGTTGGTGACGGCTGGTCTGGCGGCGGAGTTGGCGAGGCTCTCGGATGGGCTGCGGGCACAGACCGCTCCCGTCGGGGACGCGGAGCAGGCCGAGGTCCTCGCGCGGCATCTTCGTCACGCGGTCATGCGGCGGCTGTACGCGTGTACCGCTGAGCAGCGGGTGGGGGTCCTGAACGACGTTCTGCGGCTGCTCGATCCGGGCGAGGATCCGGTAGTTGACCCGCCGGCGCAGCTGAACCGGGTCGCGCGTGTCGATAGTCGGGCGTTGTGGGGATCGCGGATGTTCGGCCCAGTACGCCGTTGTCGGATGCGGCGCTGCTGACCAACGCACCGGGTGAGCCATCGCTTGGGTGGGAGTTGCGGGCGGAGATCGACACCGTGGACGGCGTTGACCTGCTGTGTGCGTTCGTGCGGTGGCATGGTCTGCGCGTGATCGAGCCACAACTTGCTCGGCTGCGGGAGCGGTCAGTGCCGTTCCGGGTGATCACGACGACGTACCGTGGCGCGACGGAGCGGCTGGCGCTCGATCGTCTCGTCCGCGACTTCGGTGCCAAGGTGAAGGTGCAGTACGACATCCTGCGTACGCGGCTGCACGCCAAGGCGTGGCTGTTCCGTCGGCGGACCGGGTTCGACACCGCCTACGTCGGCTCGTCGAACCTGTCCCGTGCAGCACTGCTAGACGGGGTGGAGTGGAACGTTCGGCTCTCCAGAGTCGCGACACCGACGTTGATGGCGAAGTTCGCGGCCACGTTCGACACCTACTGGAACGATCCACCTTCGAGGCCTACGACCCCACACGTGACCGGGACCGCCTCGACGACGCGCTCGCCGAGGCTGGAAGGCCGCGCGACGGCAGTCGCGTGACCATCTCCCTGTCCGGGCTGGACGTGCGGCCGCGCACCCATCAGACGGAGATGCTCGAGGCACTCGACGGCGAACGTACTGTGCACGGGCGGCACCGCAACCTGATCGTTGCGGCCACCGGCACCGGCACCGGCAAGACGGTCGTCGCGGCCCTGGACTACCGCCGCCTGGCCCACGCAGCCCCAGCCGCCGGTGCGGCGCGGCCGTCGCTGCTGTTCGTGGCCCACCGCAGGGAGATCCTCGAGCAGTCCCTGCGGACTTACCGCGAGGTGCTCGCAGACGGCTCATTCGGCGAGCTCTACGTCGGCGGAACCCGGCCCGAGCGCTGGCAGCACGTTTTTGCCTCCATCCAGTCGCTGTCTGCCTACGGCGTCACCAACATCCCCTCGGACTCATACGACATCGTGGTGATCGACGAGTTCCACCACGCCCAAGCGGCGACATACCGCAAGCTCATCGACCACCTCACACCCAAGGAACTCCTCGGCCTCACCGCCACCCCTGAACGGACAGACGGCACCGACGTCCGTGGCTATTTCGACGGCCGCACGGCCGCCGAGTTGAGGCTGTGGGACGCACTCGAGGCCGACCTGCTGTGCCCGTTCCACTACTTCGGCATCGCCGACGGCACCAACCTCGCCGACATCGCCTGGACCAGAGGACGCAACGACGACACCGCCCTGTCCAATGTCTACACCGGCAACCAGGCAGGCACCGCCATCGTGCTCCGCGAACTCCGCGACAAGATCACCGACGTCACGGCTATGCGGGCGCTCGGCTTCTGCGTGTCCGTAGCGCACGCCCACCACATGGCCGACGCCTTCACCCAGGCGGGCATCCCCGCACTCGCCGTCAGCGGCACCACGTCACCCCGCGAACGCGACGCCGCTCTGCGCGACCTACGCGAACGCCGGATCAACGTGTTGTTCGCGGCGGACCTTTTGAACGAGGGGCTGGACCTTCCTCAGGTCGACACTGTGCTGTTCTTGCGGCCGACCGAGAGTGCGACGATCTTCCTGCAGCAACTCGGTCGCGGCCTGCGCCATGCGGACGGCAAGCCTGTGCTGACGGTGCTGGACTACGTCGGACACCAGAACAAGCAGTTCAGGTTCGACCAGCGCTATCGAGCCCTGACCGGCGCCACCCGGCAGGGTGTCACCCACCAGATCGAACGCGGCTTCCCGTTCCTGCCCTCGGGCTGCCAGATCGTGCTCGACGAACAGTCACGCAAGATCGTGCTCGACAACATCCGATCCCAAGTCACCCACCGGTGGCGACACCTGGTCTCCGACCTGCGATCCCTAGGCGACTGCGACCTCGGCACCTTCCTCGACGAAGCCGGAGCCGACGTGGCCGACGTGCTCAAACCCGGCCGATCGTGGACCCGGCTCCGCCGCGAAGCCGGACTCCCCACCCGGAGCGGAGGCCCACGGGAGCAGCAACTCCTCAAACGAGTCCGCGCCCTCGCACACGTCGACAATCCGGATCGTCACCCCGGGCCTACGTACGGCTTCTCGCCGACGACGCACCCGACTACAACGACGTCGACACCGTCCAGCAGCGGTACGCGCGGATGCTGTTCTTCTCCATCTGGCCCGACGCAGGGTCGCTTCGCCACCTACGCCGACGGCCTCACGGCGCTGCGGACCGAACTTGCAGTACGAGACGAACTCCGGGCCGCCATTGGGCTCAGCTTCGACCGCACTCGGCACGTCCCCGCCCGCCTCGGCGGCGCCCTCCACCGGCTACCGCTACAGGTGCACGCCCAATACCAACGCGAAGAGATCCTTGGACGCCGCCGTTCCTGATCGGCCCTGCTTTGGGCACCGGTCCCGCGACGGACGCTGGTTCACCGAGCTGGCGCGGCCAGCGCGGCAATCGTTGCCGGCGGCATGTCGCACCGAGCACAATGCTCGCCATGAACGGACGTTTCACCGGATGGCCGAAGGAGGCGTACGACGTCTTACTCGAGCTCGACGGGGACCCGCCGGTGGACGTACGTGAACGATGCCGCAACGGCCGCGAGCAGCTGGTGCGGCAACCGATGATCGCCTTGCTGCAGGATGTCGCGGATACTGATCCGGCGTACGACGACTTCTCCGTCGCTGGCTTTAACTCGCCGGCGTACGGACGCTGGCAGCACCAGTACGCAACCGTACGGGTTGCCCCCTTCGTCGATCTCGGCCTGGCGTTCGATCTCGACGGTCTGGGAGTCCGCGGTGGTGGATCATTGTCTACGGCTGCTCAGATGAAGCGCTATCGCGCTGCCGTCGCGGGCGAGGCGAGCGGAGCCGAGCTCGCGGATCTGCTGCGGTCCCTGCAGGAGATCGGTTTCGCGGTCACGGGTGACATCATGAAACGGATACCCCGCGGATACCCGGTCGGCCATCCGCGGGCGGGCATGCTGCGACACCGGTCGCTGATCGCCAAACGACCGCTCGGATGCGAAGACTGGCTGCACACACCAGCAGCGGTCGACCGGGTGCTCGCAGC
>JBOHED010000795.1:0-3628 GCA_050700915.1 Actinopolymorphaceae bacterium
TGTAGCGGCGTAGCAGCTCGCGCTCCTCGACGCTCGGCTCCGAGCCTGTACGCCACTCCGTCCGTCGGTCCCCGAGGCGATGCCGAAGCGTCGTCCGGGCCCGCTGAACGGCGCTGTTCACCGAGACCACAGTCGTCTCGAGCAGCGCGGCGGTGTCCTTGGCGGACCACCCCAGGACGTCGCGGAGAATGAGTACGGCGCGCTGGCGCGGCGGCAGGTGCTGGATCGCCGCGATGAAGGCGAGCTCGATCGTCTCCCGGGTCACCACGATCTCGGCCGGCTCTTCCTCGGGCGCTGTGACCTGGTCGAGCAGCCGATCGGGGTATGGCTGTACCCACGGCAGGTCCGCCGGCGGCGAGGGCAGGACCGTCGGATCGGCTGCGGACGCGACGTCAGGTGGCATCACCCGCCGGGACCGGGCGCGAAGCACGTCGAGGCAGGCGTTCGTCGCGATCCGGTAGAGCCATGCCCGGAACGAGAACTGACCGCCAGAACCGAACCGCTCTCGGCCCCGCCAGGCGCGCAGGAAGGTCTCCTGGACGAGATCCTCGGCGTCCTCGAGCGAGCCGAGCATCCGGTAGCAGTGCACCTGCAGCTCACCGCGATGGCGCTCGGCGAGCGCGGCGAACGCGGGCTCCTGCAGCTCCTCGGATGGGCCCATCACCGGATCCGACCGTCGGCCGGCCAGAATTCATCGTGCCTCATGAGGCGACCATAGATTCCTCCGTCGTACGAACGATGCGCAGGTGCCAACAGTGAAGGGGAAGTGAAGCTGCCGTCCTCTATGTTGTCGGTACGACGCTCGGCGACTCGACGTCGTGCTCGCTTCTGACGGAGGGCGGAGATGGCGAAGAGGTCGACGGGGTTCCTGAAACGGGCCGTCGCCACGGCGGTCGTCGCTGTGACGAGCCTGGCATGCGTCGGAATGACAACGACGACGGCGGCTGTCCCGCCTGACGACGCGGCGGACCACGATCGCGTTCCGGTCGTCTACGACAGCGACCTCGACTTCGATGACGCGTCGACGCTGGCGTTCCTCTGCCAGGCCCACAAGCAACGCCGGATCGACCTGCGGGCCGTCACGATCGTGAACAACGGCATCGGCACGGCAGGCCGCTCCTTGACGCACGCGCGGACGATTCTCGAGAAGTGCGGACTGCCACGCGTTCCGGTGGCCGACGGTTCGCCGACCGGCGTACATCTGGCGCCGCCCGAGGCACGTGAGACGTTCGAACGCGTTCTGACCGGAGCGCTCGACAACGCCAACCGGCCCAACCAGCCGTCGCCGTTGACCGCGGCCGAGCTGATCGCCAAGTCTGTCCTGAGATCGCGCGAGCCCGTGACCGTCCTGTCCACCGGTCCGCTCAGCAACGTCGCCGCCGCATTGCGGGAGAACCGGCAGGTGGCCCAGAGGATCGCCCGGCTCTACGTGATGGGCGGCGCGTTCGACGTGCCGGGCAACCTCTTCGGCTCGACCACCGGGGGTTTCGACAACACCCAGGAGGTCAACCTCTGGATCGACCCGAACGCGGCCGACTCGGTGTTCCAGACGATGCCCTTCGGCCGGGTGCACATCGTCCCGTTGGACGCGACGAACCACGCGATGATCACCCAGGGGTACATCGACCGGCTCGGCGCCTCTGCCCGTACGGTCGAGGCGAGGCTCGTGCACGCGATCGTGACGCAGCCGGACATGCCGCCGCTGATCGAGCTCGACATCATGTTCTGGTGGGACGCGCTCGCCGCCGCATCGCTCGTCCTGGGGGCGGGCGACGACCTCGTTCCGTACCGGCTGCGGAAGGTCGACGTCATCCTCGACGGCGCCTCGTCCGGGCGGACGATCGAAGCACCAGACGGCACACCACAGCGGGTCGGGTACACCGCCGACGGGGCACGGTTCGAGGACGTGTTCGCGTCGATCCTCAACGGCGGCGGTGCCGGGTAGGCAGCGGCCCACGGGCATTGACAGCCTCGGCGGTGGCACATCGACACTATTCGTCGTCGTGCTCGATGATGTTGATCACGGTCCCTTCGGGAGCTCGTACGAAGAACCGCACGCGACCGTCGGGCTCGTGCGTAAGCGGATAGACGATCTCGTACCCCCGGCTGGTGGCATCGGCGAAAGCCTCGGCGGCATCGGGCACATGGATGGAGATCGCGGGAGTGTCGGCCGGCCACTCCTGGAACAGCTGGACCTGGGCGAGCGGGTTCGCCGCCGACCTCAGGTTGAGGACACCTCGGTAGTCGAAGCCCTGCCGTAGACCAAGGAAGTCGCTGTAGAACGCCCGAGCCTCTTCGGTGTTCGTGGCATGGATATTCGGCACGATCGCAGTCACCTTCATCTGCCCGAGGATAGACGTGACGTCAAGCCTCGACGTACGCCTGTGACTGCAGTCGATACATCTTCGCGTAGAGACCCTCGAGATCGAGTAGCTTGGCGTGATCGCCTGACTCGACGAGCTTGCCCTCGTGTAGCACGAGGATGCGATCGGCGGTGCGTACGGTAGAAAACCGATGCGAGATGAGTACGACTGTTCGCCCGGCGGTCAATCCCCGGATGGTTTCGAACAGCGCGGCCTCCGCCTCCGCGTCAAGAGAAGCAGTCGGCTCGTCGAGAATCACGAACGAGGCCCGACGAAAGAGGACGCGAGCAATTGCCACCCGCTGCCACTGTCCGACTGACAGATCGGTCCCGCCCTCCACCTCCACGGCTAATGACGTATCAAGGCCGGCCGGGAGCTTGTCCAGGAAATCCCCCATTCCGGCCCTACTCGCTGCCGCCTCTATCCCAGCCCGGTCATCCAGGCGTTTGGTATCACCAATCCCAATGTTCTCCGCGGCAGAGAACCAGTAACGTCCGAAGTCCTGGAATACGACGCCCGCCTCCGAGAGTCCACCGTCTTCCGTGAGGTCTGACAGCGGCTGATCATCCCATTGGACAGACCCGGAGTCGGGTTCGTATAGACCGGCCAGAACCTTGGCAAGGGTGGTCTTGCCGGAGCCGTTCTGTCCGACTATTGCTATGACCTCACCAGCGCCCACCTCGAAGTTCACGTCACTGAGAGCAGGCCTGGTGGCCGAGGGATAGGTGAAGGAGACACCATCGATCGACAACTTCGCGAACGGCGCCACCTCCACCCTCGACGTCGGCCGCACGCTCCTCGTCCACTCCCTGAGACTCAGGAGATCATCCAGGTACAGGCCTTGCTCGACGACCTGGGCGAGGCTGCTTGCGGCCTGCTGGCAGCGATTGGCCAGCAACAGAACAGCCACGCAGGCGGTGGCGGCCGCCCCGAGGTCGAATACTCCATGATCGAGAAGCAGAAGCAGGACCACCAGGACGAGGCCAAGGACCATCGATCCCAGGAGGCTTCCAAGAGCGGACCGGCGAATGTACCGCCGCGCCGTTCCGCGAAACTCCTCGATTCGTGCGTCGTACAACGTGGACCATCTCGAAAGCAGGAACGAAGCCAGCCCGAACGCACGAACCTCCGGAGCAGACGTTCGCCCTCTGATGATCTCCTCGATGTGGAAGCGAGAACGATCGTTGGGCGTGAGCCCGAAGAAGACCGTGTACATCTCCGCACTATTTCGTCGACCGGTGAGCCACAGCGGGATCCCTGCGAGC
>JBOHED010000796.1:0-3560 GCA_050700915.1 Actinopolymorphaceae bacterium
GACTACTCCGGCCGCAACCACGGGCCGTGTCACTGCGCACACTGTCAACGCCGCTTCGCCGAGAGGTACGACCAGCCGCTGCCGACCAGGGCCGACTGGGACGATCCGGCCTACGTCCAGTGGCTCGAATACACCCGCGAGACACTCGGCGACCTCGCCGGCCGGGTGCGAAAACTCATCACCAGCAAGAATCCCGACGCGGCGCTGATCCTCTCCCACGATCCCGACATCGTGTTCTACGAGGCCAACAACGCCGTCGACCGGCCGCAGCCGCTGTGGATCCACGGCACCGGTGAGTTCCTGCGGACCAGTCGTACGGCAACGCCCGACAAGCCGGTGTGGGTCAACTCGGTGATGTTCATCGACATGCCGTACCGGTTCGTCCCCGAGCAGCAGGGCCATCTCGGGCTGTACTTCGCCCAGACGATCGCGCACGGGGGCAACCCGTCGGCCTACCTGGTCGGCACTCCTGACCGGCTGCCCGCGTCGAGCTTCGACATCGTCCGGGACGTCTTCGGCTTCCACCGCGACAATGCGCGTTTCTACACCGACGTCCGATCCTCCGCCGAGGTGGGCGTGGTGTCGTCCGTACGCAGTGGAGAGCGGTACGGCGGGCCGTCCGGCGTCGACAAGGTGCGCGGCGAGCTCCGGGGCGTCTACCGGGCGCTGGTCGAGTCCCATGTGCCCTTCGACATCGTGCCGGATCACCTGCTCACAGCGGACGCACTCGACTCCACCCTGCGGCGCTACAAGGCACTGGTCCTGCCCAACGTCGCGGTGCTCTCCGACGACCAGGCCGATGTGCTGGACCGTTACGTCGAGGCCGGCGGCGGGCTGGTGGCGACGTACGACACGGCGGGCTTCGACGCCGACGGAGCCCCTCGTCCGGGAATCGCCGTGCGGAGCCTCGGTGCCACCGCCGTCATCGACCGGAGAGAAGCTCCGGGGGCGATGCGGTCGGCCTATCTCCGGGTGACCGAGCCGGGCGACCTGCCGGGTGCGGTGGAGGGCGATCTGGTGCTCCTTGACCGGGCCTACCTCTATGTCGAGCCGCGGCCGGACGCAGTGTGTTCGTTCGGGCTGGTGCCGCCGTCGCGCTACGGCCCGCCGGAGAAGTGCTACTGGGACGTCGAGACCGACCATCCGGGGCTCGTCTGGCACCGGCACGGCTCCGGAAGGACGGCGTACCTTCCGTGGCCGGTCGGTCGGCTCTACGACGACCTCAGCCGACCTGAGCATCGCGACATCCTCCTGCACGCACTCGACGAGGTGAGCGGCGGCCGGCAGGTCTCGACGGACGCGCCTCCCCATGTGGAGATTGTCGTGAGCGAGCAGGAAGACCCGCACCGGACGCTCGTCCACCTGATCAACTACTCGGGTCAGCGGGGTCGGGCGTTCGGACCGCCGCTGCCGATCCAAGACATCCGGGTTGAGCTTCGGAGCATCCCACCCGTGACCGGCGCCAGCTCTCGACGCCTAGACGTCCCGCTGGAGACATCCGGCGCGGGTTCCGGTGGGGTGAGCTTCACGCTGCGCCGGCTCGACCTCTTCGATCTCGTCGTGCTCGACCACGGATAGCGCGGCCCAATCCCGGCGGAGCGCTTGTCACAGGTGGCTCCACCGTCTCGTCCTCTGCGGGAGAAGGCCGGGCATCCGCGCCCGGTCACCGCTCATGGGAGGACTCGCCGGATGAACACGTCCCTCTGGATCGCACAGATCTTCCTGGCCGCGCTGTTTCTGTTCTCCGGCGTCGCGAAGTCGACCATGTCGCAGGAACGGCTGCTCGCGACCGGCCAGACCGGAGCGGCGGCCTTTCCGATTCCGGTCGTACGACTGACGGCGATCTGCGAGCTCTTCGCCGTGGTCGGGCTGATCGTGCCGCGCCTCGTCGACATCGCACCGTCGCTCACGGGCTGGGCGGCGATCGGCCTCGCCGTGGTGATGGTGGGCGCGATGATCTCGCACAGCAGGTTGGCGATCACGCAGGCGAACTCGAAGGAGTGGCGCAACGTCGCGGCGAACGTCGCCATTCTCGCGGTGTGCGTGTTCGTCGCCGTTGGCCGGCTCGGCTGACCTCGGCGCCGGCGTCACCGCCACCAGGTGGCGCCGGGGCGTAGCAGCTCACGCACCAGCGCGTCGTAGGTGCGGACACTGCGGCGCACCTCGTCGAGGTCGACGTACTCGTCCACGATGTGCATAGCCTCTACCGCACCCGGACCCGTGACCACACAGGGAATCCCGGCCGCGCGGAAGTGCGTCATGTCACAGCCCACGCCCAGACCGCCCACCTGCACTGCGAGACCGGCCTCGGCAAGGCCACGTTGACAGCTCACCACGAACGGATGACCCGTCGGCGTCTCGGACGGTCCACCCGTGGTCGGCGCGTAGTCGACGACCCGCGCGGTGACCGGGGCGTAGTCGGTGTTGAACTGGGCAAGGAGTTGCTCGATCTCCATGAGCGCGTCCTTCTCCGTCTCGCCAGGCACCAGGCGCCGGTCGAGGGTGAGCCGGCAGCGTTCGGGCACCGAGCCGTACGCCTCGCCGCCTTCCACCAGGACCGGCGTCACCGTGGGAGCACCGACCAGCATGTGCCCACGCCCCGCGAGCACCCGGTCGTAGTCACCGATCAGCTCGATCAGCGCGGCAGCATGCACGATCGCGTTGGCGCCAGAATTCGACGCACGAGCGTGTGCGGAACGCCCGGCCGGCGCGGTCCGCGCGGTTCGCGCGGTCTGCGCGGTTGGCGCGGTTCGCGCGGTCACCTCCACGACCGGGCAGACCGAACCTTGGTGCGCAGTGAAGAGGTGTCCGCCGGTCGGTTCGCCGACGATCGCTCCGTCGGCACGATGTTGGTCCAGGAGTCGCTGTACACCGGCGCTTCCGGCCTCCTCGTCGATGACGGCGGTGTAGACGAGCGTCCCCGAGAGTTCACCCGCCTCGTCGGGTCGGCACAGGCCCATGGCGGCGACAGCCATCGAGGCCAGGCTCGCCTTGGCGTCAGCCGCGCCACGTCCGTAGAGCCGACCGCCCTTCTCGACCGCGGTGAACGGCGTGACCGACCATCCAGGCCCAGCCGGAACCACATCGAGATGGGAGTTCAACATCACCGTGGGTTTGGCCGGTCCCGCGGCTCCGAACTCCACCCGCGCAAGGAGGTTGGAGCGACCGGGCTCGATCTCCTCGACCTCGACCTCGAACCCATGGCGGCTCATGATCTCGGCGAGCAACGCCGCGGCCTTGCCTTCGTTGCCAGCTGGGTGTGCGGTGTCGATGGCGACGAGATCGCTCAGCAGGTGTACGACATCAGGGATCGTCTCGGCACTCATGTCGTTGTCACCGAGGTCCTCCGCCAATCCGGACTTGACAGTGGTCCCCGTGGAGCAGTGGTCCCGTGGAGCAGCGAACCCCGTGCAACGGTCGACACTCGGCGCAGCCCGGCTGGGGTACCCAGAGCTTGGCCCGACGGGCGCCATTGCCCGCCGAGTTGGTCAACCGTGCCACACATCCGTACGGAGCTGAAGCCCGGTCGCCTTGTTTCGCAGGGTTATCCACAGCTGGTC
>JBOHED010000797.1:0-9742 GCA_050700915.1 Actinopolymorphaceae bacterium
GTGCCGTCCCGGCGGAACTCCGCGTACGCCTCGTCGACGACCACGATCCCCGGCGCGACACTGCACACGGTCTCGATCAGCTCCAGCGACAGGGCCGTTCCGGTGGGGTTGTTCGGCGAGGCCAGCAGGACCACGGCCGGCTGATGCGTACGGATCTGGTCGACGACATGCTCGCGGTCCAGGGTGAAGTCCTCGGCTCGGCGTCCGGTCAGCCAGGTGGTGCAGCTGTCGCGGGCGTACTCCGGATACATGGAGTACGTCGGTGCGAAGGACAGAGCCAGCCGCCCCGGCCCGCCGAAGGCCTGCAGGATCTGCAGCATCACCTCGTTGGAACCGTTGGCCGCCCACACCTGCGCGGCGGTGAGGCCGTGGCCGAGGTAGGCGGCGAGGTCTCCGCGCAGCCCCATCGCCTCCCGGTCCGGATAGCGGTTGAGCCCGCGGGCGGCTTCGGCAACGGCCGCGGCGATGTCGACCACCACCGCCTCCGACGGCGGGTAGGGGTTCTCGTTGACGTTCAACAGCACGGGGACGTCGAGCTGCGGCGCGCCGTAGGGCTCCTCGCCGCGCAGCTCGTCCCGGAGCGGCAGGTCCGCCAAGGTCTGGCCCATGCTCAGATCACCTTCACCATCCCGACGAGAGTTTCGGTGACCTGCGGGGTACCCGACACGAGCACCTCGAGCCCGGTCGCCGTCGTCACCCACTGGCTGGTTCCGCCGGCCGCGTCGACCAGCGCGATCCCGGCGGCGACGTCCCACATGTTGACGCCGAACCCGAGATAACCCTCCTGTCCGCCCAGAGCGACGGTAAGAAGCTCGCACGCCGACGATCCGCTCCGGCGGTAGTCCCGCGCCTCGTGCATGAGGTCGCCGAGGAAGTGATGCACGCGCTCGCGGTGCTCCATCGGACTCGGTAGCCCGATGCCCACCAGCGCGTCGCAGAGATCGGCCGTCGCGGAGACCTTCGGCGTCATGTCCCGCGCGAACGCCTCGTCTCCCCCGGCCGCCGCCCACTGCCCGTCCGCCGGACGTACGATCGCACCCGCCACCATCCTCCCCGCCTGCTCGACTCCGACGGAGACCGCATAGTCGTGCCGGCGGTGGACGAAGTTCATGGTCCCGTCGAGCGGATCGACCAGCCAGCGGACACCGCTGTCGCCGGCGTGCATGCCCGACTCCTCCGCAAGCACGGCGTCCTTGGGGCGCACCGCCCGGACCATCCGCAGGATCGCCCGCTCGGCCGCCTTGTCCGCGGTCGTCACGAAGTCGGCGTCGTGGGACTTGGTCTCGACCTCGACCTTCCCGTTGCGCAGCTCCCGCAGGATGGCGTGCGCACCCGCCTGCGCGGCGGCGAGCGCGAGGTCCCGGAGGTCGCCATCGAGGTTCACCGTCTCGGTGGGCGTCGGCACGGCCTGAGCCGTGCCGGGGGCGGTGCGGTCATCGGGCGGTGGGGTCATGAGAACTCGTTTCGTTTGCTCAGTTGGTGCACTGGCGCGAAGGTCGACGGGCAGTGGGCACTCAGGCATACCCATCGGGATGCCCAGTGAACCGGACCTGGACCGCCGCGCCGTGCGCGGGTAGGTCCTCCGCGTCGGCCATCGCGGTCACGTGTGGCATGACGCCGCGCAACGCCGCCTCGTCGTATTCGATCACGTGGACTGTCTTCAAGAAGCTGCGCGCCGAAAGCCCTGAGGAGTGGCAGGCACATCCACCGGTGGGAAGGACGTGGTTGGAGCCAGCACAGTAGTCGCCGAGCGGGACCGGCGACCACGGCCCGATGAAGATCGCGCCGGCGTTACGGATCCGGGCCGCCCAGCTCCTGGCGTCGGCAGCGAGCACCTCGACGTGTTCGGATGCGTACGCGTCGACGACGTCGAGGCCCTGCTCGAGATCGTCCACCAGCACGATGCCCGACTGCTGGCCACGCAGCCCGGCATCGATCCGCCCGGCGTGCTTGGTCTGCGGGACCAGCTCGTCCAGCTCACGCTGAACCGCCTCGGCAAGCGCCTGGCTCGGTGTCACCAGTACGCCCGCGGCCTGCTCGCCGTGCTCGATCTCGCTGATCAGGTCGGTGGCGACGTACACCGGATCCGCCGTGTCGTCGGCGAAGACCAGGATCTCGCTCGGTCCGGCCTCGGAGTCGATGCCGACCACACCCTTGACCAGGCGCTTGGCGGCGACCGTCGTGATCCGGCCCGGACCCGCTACGAAGTCGACCCGACGACATTGCTCGGTGCCGTAGGCGAACATCGCCACCGCACCGACTCCGCCGATGGCGTAGACCTCCTCGATGCCGAGCAGCGAGCAGACCGCGAGGACCGTCGGGTGCGGAAGCCCGCCGAACTCCTTCTGCGCCGGCGAGGCCAGTGCGATGCTGTCGACACCCGCGACCTGCGCGGGTACGACGTTCATCAGCACGGTCGAAGCCAGCGCGGTGACGCCGGCGGGCACGTAGACGCCGACCCGCTGGAACGGGACCAGCCGCGAGGTGACCCGTCCGCCGGGCACGACCTCCACGCTCTGGTCGGGCTCGAGTTCGGCCTCACTCACCACGCGGAGCCGGCGGATCGACTCCTCGAAAGCCGCCCGCAGCTCCGGGTCGAGCTCGTCCCGGGCGCTCGCCAGGGCACCCGGCGGGACCCGCAAGTCCGTGATCTCCACGCCGTCGCGGCTGGCGATGTCAAGAAGGGCCCCGACCCCGCGATGACGGACGTCGGCGATCGCGGGGCGCACCTCGTCGAGGGCAGCCTCCACGTCGAAGTCCGCCCGCGGGACAAGAGTGCGGTAGTCGAGGGACTCGCCACGGGCGAGCCGGCCACGGAGATCGATACGACGCATCACGCCACCGAGTCTAGAGGGCGTGCTCCACCCTCCATGCCCCTCCAAGGCCCCAACCCCGGTGATCATGATCCTGACTCCCGTGACCATGATCGAGAGATCATGAAGGCTTTCCGGGCGTATGGAACGGTTTCCTTCATGATCTCCTACCTCGCGCTCGGGTGTCGGGGTCCACCTGAGACGCTGGAGTGGTGGCGAGAAAGACTGCGCAACCGACCCCGGCCGTCGTCGCGCTGCGCCGGGCCGGCGTGGCCTACACCCTGCATCCGTACGACCACGACGCCTCGGTCCGGGCCTACGGCATGGAAGCGGCCGACGCACTGGGCATCCCGCCGGAGGTGATCTTCAAGACTCTGCTGGGCCAGGCCGACGACGGACTCTGTGTCGCTGTGGTGCCGGTGAGCACCACTCTCGATCTCAAGGCGCTGGCAGCCGAGCTGGGTCAGAAGCGGATCCGGATGGCGGATCCGGCCGACGCGGAACGCGCCACCGGCTATGTCGTCGGCGGGATCAGCCCGCTCGGTGCCCGCCGCCGGCTGCCGACCGTCGTGGACGAAAGCGCCCTGCGGCACACCACGATCTACGTCTCGGGTGGCCGCCGTGGGCTCCAGGTCGCGCTCGCACCGAGCGACCTGATCCGCCTCTGCGACGCCAAAACCGCCCGCGTGTCAACGCCTTCGTGACACGCGGGCCGCTTGCTCGCCGGTCCGAGAACGCCGATGGCGGCCGGGAGGTCAGGCCTCCCGGCCGCCATCACACTTCAGCGTCGCTCGCTGGCGTCGTGTGTCGGAACGCCAGTTGACAGCAAGCGCTAGTTGACCAGCAACCGGAGGGTGAACGTGCCACCGTCTGCCGTGGTCGTACCGGACATCCCCACCGCCTTGAGTGGCTCGAGGTTGCCGCGCTCTTCCTCGGGAACTGCCTGGAGATAGAGCTTCTCGAGCTTGTCGAGGTCGGCGAACAGCCCGAACTGGGCGTCACTGGCGTCGGCCACCGCGGCCTTGAAACTCTCGCTGGAGCCCAGGTCTCCACCGGCCACCAACTCATCGGCGTAGTCCTGGGTCGTGGCGATCGCGATGACGTCGGATCCGGTCGCCGTGCCCAACTCGACCGGGGCACCGGTCGCGGCCACCATCTGGTCGATCTTCGGCAGCAGCGACTTCGCCTTCGCTACGTCGGTCGTCGACCGCAGACCCACCATCGGCAGTCCACCAACGTCCGTCTCGGCCGTGCCGGACGAGCTGGCCGAACCGCTCGGGAGCGCGTCTTCGAGGCCCCGCTCATCGATCCCGACCGTCAGCTCCTCGCCGAGCAGCGTCACCACGTCGGCGGGGAGCTTGATCCCGAACTGCTGCTCCGCTGCCCGGACGAACGAATCCAGAGCCTCTGCCTGACCAGCCGCCTGCACCAGCTTCTGCAGGTCGGGCCAGGCCTGCTCGAACGCCGGGCCAGCACCCGCGACGGACACGCCGAGGGCTGTGCTGGCCGGAAGCTCGCCCAGCTTGATCCCCGACGTCGTGAGCTCCGGCACGTCTGCCCCGCGGGAGACGGCCTTGAGCTGAAGGGCGTCGGCCTCGAAGCTCAACGCACCAACGATCCGCCCTGGGTTCTTTGCCGGGCCGACCTGGAACTGCTGGAGGGCAGCGGCGTCTCCGCCGAGTTCGGCAAGCTTCGCCGCGTCCGCCCAGAACGACATGACGCCGGCCTCGCCGAGTGCGTCCATGTCGTCTGCGAACTGCTCCTCGTCGGCGAGTGGTGCCTCCGCTCCGGCCTTCGCGTACGTGTCCGCCTCCGCCTGGGTGTCGGCGACGATGAGGTAACCGTCGACGAACGCGTAGCCGGTCTTGTCGTCGTCTGCCGTGAGCTTGTCGAGCGCGGCCCGGACGGTCTCCTCGTCCTGGTTGATCTGCACGGCGGCTACGGAGTCCTCGTCCTTGCCGTCGGTGCCTGGCATGACCGCCACGCCGAGCCGGTCACCGAGCCACGGTTCGATGTCGGCGGCGTAGTCGACGTCCTTCAGCTCGTCGCTGTCGGACTTGATCGCGTCGAAAAGGGCCTCGCGGAGGTCGTCGCTGCCGCCGAGGCGGTCCTTGGCGTCAGGAAACTTCCGCGCAAAATCGAGGATCTGGAGCTTCTGCTCGGCCGACGGGTTGAGGTCGACACGCAGGTAGCCGACGGCATTGCCGGGCAGAACCTGCTCGGGTTGCCCGCCGTTGTTGACCATCGCCGCGACGGCCCAGGCACCACCGCCGATGAGGACGACGAGAACCGCCGCAAGGGCGACGAAGAGCCACCGAGGACCACGCCGCTCGGGCTCAACGGGCGGCGCGTACTGCGGTCCGTCAGGTCCCCACGGACCCCCGGGGCCGCCGGGGCCACCAGGAGGTGGCTGCCCGGGTCCACTCGGATAGCCACCCGGACCGCCCTGCTCGGGTCCGCCGTAACCCGGCTGACCCTGCTGCTGCCCGTAACCCGGCTGCCCGTATCCCGGCTGCCCGTATGGCTGCTGCGGCTGACCGGCAGGAGGTTGCCCGTACTGGGGCTGGCCGAAGGGCTGCTGACCCTGAGGTGGTTGACCGTACGGCGGCTGCCCTCCGTGGCCAGGTCCCGAACCGTACGGAGGCTGCCCTCCAGGTCCGGCGGGTCCACCCGGCGGAGAGTAGCCGGGTCGGCCCGGATCGTGCGGAGTCTGGTCATGCGACAAGGAGGACACCCCCGAGGCGGCGCGGAAAATACGGACTGAACGAAACTAGCGCAGAGCAGGTGGTTCTTGCTGACCAGTCGCAGGACCTGTGGATAGTGACGTTGCGGGGTCCGCGACCGGCAGGTCGTCATCTAACCACCCCAGCCACGCGAGGGGGACGACGGGAGCGAGCACAGCGATCGGCCAGGCCAGGAGGCAGCCGTAGGCATGAAGCCGCAACGGCGCCGCCATAGCCGTGTCGACGGGCGCCACTGGCTCCGCGGCCCAGTCCAGTGTGCCGTTCGCCACCAGGCCGCCGACCGTCAACGCCAGCACGGCGGCCAGCCCGGCACCGGCGACGAGGGCGACCACCATCGCCACGCCATGGCGCAGAAATACCGTGGCGAGGACCGCGCCGACCACCAGCCCGGTGACGCTGCCGAGTACGGCGTACCACGAATCCATCGCCACGATCCGGCCCGCGTCGAGTTCGCTCCCGGGAAACGGTCCCAGCTGCGTCATGATCAGCTCGATGTCGGGCGCCGCCACAGCCCACGCGACCCCGCACCCGGCGCCGGCGACTGCGAGCGTCAGCACGATCACCAGGCAGGCCCGCAGTCGACCACGGTCGGACGACGCCACCACGTCAGGTACATGGCCCCGGCCAAGTGCCTGGTGTCTTGGCGGGACCGTGGGTGAGGGTTGCGGCGGTGTGGTCACCGGGCCAGATCCTAGATGACCGGTACGCACCCGGGTCCGAGGAGCGCCTTCAGATCTCCCATCAGAGCCGGGGACGGTGTGACCCGCCAGCGGTCCTCCAGTCGCATCACGAGGGTCTTGCTCTCCGAACGCAGGTGGAGATGCACATGTGTCATGCCCGGGTGGGTCGAGAAGATCTCCTTGAGCCGGTCGACGACCGGTGGTGTGCAGCGTTCGCGGGCCAGTGAGATCGCGACCGGGCCGGTCTGCTGGTCGGGGGTGATGTCGGGGACCGACAGCTCCATCGCGATGAGTTGTGGCGTGTCGTCCCGCCGGTCCAGCCGGCCCTTCACCACGACCACCGCGTCCTCGGCGAGCTGGAGTGCCGTCAGCTGGTAGGTGGACGGGAAGAACATCACGTCGATCCCACCCTCGAGATCTTCTAGGGTGACGATGGCCCAGGGATCGCCGCGCTTGGTCATCTTGCGGGAGATCGCGGTGATGAGGCCGCCGACGGTGACGATCGACCCGTCGGGGCGTTCCTCGTCGGTCAGCAGAGTGCCGATCGTGCAGTCGGACGCGTTGGCGAGGACGTGCTCGATGCCGAACAGCGGATGGTCGGACACGTACAGTCCGAGCATCTCGCGTTCGTGGGCGAGCAAAGTCTGTTTGTCCCATTCGCCGATGTCGGGCACCTGCGGGGACATCAGCGCCTCGGCGAGGCCGTCGTCGCTGTCGCCGAACCCGAACAGGGAGTCCTGCCCGATCGCCTCCTGGCGCTTCTGGTCGACGAAGAAGTCGACCGCGTCCTCGTGCCACTGCACGAGCGCCCGGCGGCGGTGTCCCATCGAGTCGAACGCCCCCGCCTTGGAGAGCGACTCCATCACCCGCTTGTTGCACACCGCGGCGGGCACCTTGGCCATGAAGTCACCCGCGTCGGTGAACCTGCCCTTGGCCTCGCGGGCGGCCACGATGGCGTCGACGACGTTGTGGCCGACATTGCGGACCGCGGTGAGACCGAACCGGATGTCGGTGCCGACCGGCGTGAAGTTGGACGCGGACTCGTTGACGTCCGGCGGCAGCACCTTGATGCCGGACCGGCGGCAGGCGTTGAGGTAGACCGCCATCTTGTCCTTGTCGTCCTGCACGCTCGTCAGTAGGGCGGCGAAGTACTCGGCCGGGTAGTTGGTCTTGAGGTAGGCCGTCCAGTACGCCACCTGCCCGTAAGCCACGGTGTGCGACTTGTTGAACGCGTAGTCGGAGAACGGCACGAGGACGTCCCACAGTGCCTTGACGGCACCGTCGGAGTAACCCCTGGACCGCATGCCTTCGGAGAAGGGGACGAACTCCTTGTCCAGGACCTCCTTCTTCTTCTTGCCCATCGCCCGACGCAGCAGGTCGGCCTGCCCGAGCGAATAGCCTGCGACCGCTTGAGCGATCCGCTGCACCTGCTCCTGGTAGACGATCAGGCCGTGGGTCTCGCCGAGATGCTCCTCCCCGACCTCCTTCAGCTCGGGGTGGATCGGGATGATCTCCTGTTGGCCGTTCTTGCGGAGCGCGTAGTCGGTGTGGGCGTTGGCGCCCATCGGACCAGGCCGGTAGAGCGCCAGAACCGCGGAGATGTCACCGAAGTTGTCTGGCTTCATCAGCCGCAGCAACGACCGCATCGGGCCGCCGTCGAGCTGGAAGACCCCGAGCGTGTTGCCGCGCGACAGCAGCTCGAAGGTCGGCTTGTCGTCGAGAGGAACCTGCAGTAGTTCGACCTTCTCGCCACGGCTGAGCTCGATGTTCTTGACCGCGTCACTGAGGATGGTGAGGTTGCGCAGGCCCAGGAAGTCCATCTTCAGAAGGCCCAGCGTCTCGCAGGTCGGATAGTCGAACTGCGTGATGATCGCCCCGTCGGCTTCCCGCTTCATCAGCGGCACGTGGTCGATCAACGGCTCCGACGACAAGATCACACCCGCGGCGTGGACCCCGGTCTGCCGGATCAGACCCTCCAGCCCGCGGCCGGTGTCGATCACCTTCTTGACGTCGGGGTCCTGCTCGTACAGCGCTCGGATCTCACCGGCGTCGTTGTAACGCGGATGCTTGTCGTCGAAGAGGCCGGCGAGGGGGACGTCCTTGCCCATCACCGCCGGCGGCATCGCCTTGGTGATCTTGTCGCCGAGCGCGTACGGATAGCCGAGGACCCGCGAGGCGTCCTTGATCGCGGCCTTGGCCTTGATCGTGCCGAACGTCGCGATGTAGGCGACCTTGTCCTCGCCGTACTTCTCAGAGACGTACCGGATCACCTCACCGCGACGGCGCTCGTCGAAGTCGACGTCGATGTCGGGCATGGAGACGCGTTCGGGGGTGAGGAAGCGCTCGAAGATCAGCTCGTACGGGATCGGGTCGATGTCGGTGATGCCGAGCGCATAGCAGGCCAGGCTGCCACCCGCCGAGCCGCGGGTCGTGGTGGCGATGCCGTTCTGCTTCGCCCACATGATGAAGTCGGAGACCACCAGGAGGTAGGAGGGGAAGCCCATCTGGATGATGATCTTCATCTCGTACTCGGTCTTCTGGCGGTAGTCCTCGGAGTAGCCGCCCGGGAACCGGCGCTCCATGCCCTGCCAGACCTGCTCGCGGAACCACGACTCCTCGGTGTGACCTTCGGGGACGTCGAGCCGCGGCATCAGGTTGCGGGTCGCGAACATCCCCTCGGTCTCGACCCGCTCCGCGATAGCGAGCGTCGTGCGGCAACCCGCCTGCCAGGTGTCGGAGCCGTCGACCCCGCGCATCTCCTCGGCCGACTTGAGGTAGTAGCCGGACCCCTCGAACTGGAACGTCGGCGCCACGAGAGTTGACGCCGTCTGGACACACAGCAGCGCGGCGTGTGCGGTCGACTCGTGCTCGTAGGTGTAGTGCGAGTCGTTGGTCACGACGAAGGACAGGTCGAGCTCCCCCGCGACCTTCTCCAGACCGGCCCGCGCCCGCTTGTCGATGTCGATCCCGTGGTCCATCAACTCGACGAAGAAGTTCTCCCGGCCGAAGATGTCCCGGAAGTCTCCGGCAGCCTCCAGCGCTTCCTTGTCCTGGCCGAGCCGGATCTTGGTCGACACCTCGCCCGATGGGCACCCGGTGGTGGCCATCAGGCCGGCGGAATACTGGGCGAGCAGCTCCCGGTCGATCCGGGGCTTACGGAAGAACCCCTCCATCGACGCCCTGGTCTGCAGCCGGAAGAGGTTGCGCAGACCTTCGGCGTTGCGCGCCCAGATCGTCATGTGGGTGAACGCACCGGCACCCGACACATCGTCGTCCTTCTGGTGCTGATGACCCCACCTGACCGGCGCCTTGTGGAAGCGCGACTCCGGCGCGACGTAGGCCTCCATGCCGATGATCGGCTTGACTCCCGCGGCCTGGGCCTTGGTGAAGAAGTCGAAGGCACCGTGCAGGTTGCCGTGGTCGGTGATCGCGACGGCCGGCATCTGCAGGCGTTCGGCCTCGGCGAACATGTCCTTGAGCTTCGCCGCGCCGTCGAGCATGGAGT
>JBOHED010000798.1:0-1982 GCA_050700915.1 Actinopolymorphaceae bacterium
TGGCAATGGTCGACGTCGGGGTGGGAGCGGTTGCTCACGTGATCGACTTCCGCTACTTCCTGGTGTCGCTGACCGGGGTGTTCCTCGCACTCGCCGTCGGCGTCGCCCTGGGTGCGGGACCGTTCCGGGGTGAGCTCGACGACCAACTGCGCTCCGACCTACGGCAGGTGGGCCTGGAGAAGGACGATCTTCGCGGCCGGATCCACAAGCTCCAGCAGGTCGACCGGTATCGCGACACGTTCGCCAAGGACCTGGCACCGAACCTGGTTCACGGGCGCCTCGCGAACCAGGAGATCGTGCTGGTCGCCCTGCCCGGCGCGGACACCGCGATGGTGAAGGACGTCGGGAACATCGTGACGGCCGCCGGAGGAGCCGTGACGGGCACTGTGCGCGTGCAGCCGAAGTGGGCCGACCCGGGCGAGCGGCAGTTTCTCGAGGACCTGGCAGGTCGGCTCGTCACCGGGACGACCGCAGCCAGCGCCGGTTCGGCGTACGAGCGGGCCGGAAGTGTGCTCGCCGGCGCTCTCGTGACCGAGGACGACAGAGCCGCCGGTCGTCGGGATTCCACCACCGCGACTGTCGTGGGTGCGTTCGGTGAAGGCGGTCTCGTCGACGCCCCGGCCGCTCTGCCCCGGGCGCGCTTCGCCGTCGTGATCGCTCCACCGGCGACCAGCCGAACCGGCGGGCAGGGCGCGACGACGGCCGACATCTCCTCGGAGGGAGCGGACGGATCGGCCCTGGAGGGTACGGCCTTCGGTGAGCCATGGGTCGAACTGGCCCGGGCCCTGGACGACGCCGGGCGAGGTGTCGTGATGGCGGGCGAGGTGTCGGCGGCGGCAGGTGAGCGGGGTGCGCTCGCCAGCCTCCGCAACGACAGTCGCGCCAGTGACTCGGTGTCGACCGTCGACGTGGCCGACCTTCCGAGCGGTCAGGTCGCGATCGTGTGGGCGCTGGCCGAGCAGTCGGAGGGCGGTGCCGGGCACTACGGGGCCGTCGGTACGACCGACGGCGCGCTTCCCACCAACCCTTGACCGTCACCAGCCCCTTGACCGTCACCAGCCCCTGACCGGCGTCGTGCCCGAGCTGGCCACGAGGTTCGTTCCCCCAGGTCGTGGCACACAAGACGGTCGTTGTTTGCCACCTCGACCCGCCTCACGTCTTCTCGCGTACGCCGGAATGGCCCACAATGTCGGTGTTCCAGCGGCCGATCAGCTCGTCACTCAGCCGTGCTTCTAGGACTGAATCCGTCAGGGAGGCTCGCATGGACGTACGCCGTTCCGCACCGACCCGGCTGTCACGTCACCTCACCCGGTTGGCCCTAGGCCTTGCGTCGATCCTCACCCTGATCGTCGCGTTCGCCGTTCCTGCGGGGGCGGTGCCACAGGAGATTCGCCTCGGCGTTCTGGCCGGCTGGACCCAGCCCACCGCGGACAGCCGCCTGAGCTGGACGGCAGCGAACGCCGACCAGGGCGCGTGGGTGGAGTACGCCTTCGACTGGACGACCGACCTGTGCACGTTCAGTCCGGACAACCCGCTCGGCTTCGGCTTCGACATGTCCTGCGCGCGGCACGACTTCGGCTATCGCAACTTCCGCCTCGAAGGGCTCTTCGCGGAGAACAGGGACCGAGTGGACGAGGCGTTCTATGCCGATATGTCCGCCGTCTGCGCGGGGGAGTCGTGGTGGGCTCAGCCAGCGTGTTACAGCCTGGCGTGGACCTACTACCAAGCGGTACGAGAGTTCGGTTCCCTCGACGCGGTGAAGCAGGACGACCTCGACCGTGCCCGCGCGATGCTCGCCAAGGGGCGGGCGATGGCGGCCGCCGGGTAGCCGCGCCTGGCTGATCTCCGTGTGATTCACCGACCGGCGTGGTGTGTGGCCTCCCGGTGGGTCGTTGATAGGCTGAAAGCCCGTGGAGCTAGTCGGATTCCGCCCGGGTTTCCGGCTCGATCAGACCACGGGGAGTTTGCTTTGGCAGCCTCAT
>JBOHED010000799.1:0-3418 GCA_050700915.1 Actinopolymorphaceae bacterium
GTACGACGTTGTTCGCCACCGCCAGTAGCCACGGGAGGATCGACTCGCCGCTGAGGGATACGTCACGGCGCCGCCGCCAGGCTTCGAGGAAGACGACCGAGGCAAGATCCTCGGCGGCTTCCCACGAACCAGTACGACGAAAGCAGTGGTTGTAGACCGCATCGGCGTGCCGCTCGAAAAGGGCGCCGAATGCCGACGGGTCACCCTTGGCGGCACTGCGCCAGAGGTCGCCGTCGGTGAGGTCGCCGGTCTCGAGCTGATCCACACCCGGTCTATGTCCAGTTGTCCGGGGCGGTTCCGAACTTTTTGCTGAGCGTCTTCTCGGCATGGGAAACCTTCGGGTCGACTCCCCAGTGTCCGTCACCGTCCCGCGTTCGTCACGTCCTGTGTCTAGTTCGAACGGAGGCTTGTGCGAACGGAGGCTGTGACCATGAAACCTGCCTGGTGTCATGAGCCCGCTCGGCTTTCATGATCACCGATGGGGGTGGAGGGGGCGACGCGGCCCGCGGCCGGGTCAGGTCAGAGGGCGCGAAGAGGGCGCCCGGTGTGGGCGGCTCGGACCAGAAGCGGACTCGGTCGGTAGCGCCCGCCAGGACATGCCCGCGCCAGCGTGGTGAGGACCTCGGCGACCACACCTGGACCGATCCGGTCACCCCACGCGAGGGGGCCCTGTGGATAGCCGGTCCCGAGGCGCATCGCGATGTCGACGTCCTCGGCCGCAGCCTCGGATCGGGCAACCAGGTCGACGGCCTCGTTGACGAGCATGCAGATGGTGCGGGCCACGATGAGGGCGGGCACGTCGTCGATGACGCTGACGGCGAGCCCGGCCGCCTGGAACATCCCGATCGCGTCGTCGAGCGTCGCCGGCTCGCAGGAGTCACTGGGAGCGAGGCAGACCCTGCTGGCGGTGGCGGCGTCACCCACCCAGTCGAGTGCGACCGCATCGCCGTCGACCGTGGCCGGCTCTCCGAGCGTTTCGAGGACCAAACCGCCGGTGGGGAGTTCGATGCCGTACGCAGACTCGCCGGGCTCGAACTCCGCCGATCCCGCACGCCTGCCCGCTGGCCCCGTGTCGTACCGCTCCACGCTCACGCCCGCGTTCGCGATCCGGTCCAGCAGGCCGTAGCAGGCGGCGAAACCGCCGTGATAGGTGACCCGCTCAGGTGCCGGTCGTACTTCGGCCGTCTGGGGCTTGGGTTGTTCGGAACCGTCGTACGGATACCAGCCGCGGCCGGTCTTGCGTCCGAGCCAGCCCGCGTCGACCACCTGCTGCTGCGCGACGAATGGCGCGTAGCGCGGATCGCCGAAGGTCTGCTCCCAGACCGAGCGGCCCACTGCGAGGTTCACGTCGTTGCCCACCAGGTCGGCGAGTTCGAACGCACCCATCGGAAACCCGCCAGCCTCCCTGAGGACCGCGTCGATCGTGGCGCAGTCGGCGCCGCCCTGTTCGAGTACCTGCATGGCCTCGCCGTAGAACGGCCTTGCCACCCGGTTCGCCACGAAGCCTGGTGTCGACGCACAGCGCACCGGCGTCTTGCCCCAGGCGGTGGCCGTCGCGGCGACGTCCGCCGCCACGCTGGGGTCAGTCGTGGCTCCCGCCGGTACCTCGACCAACGCCATCAGCGGCGCGGGGTTGAAGAAGTGCATGCCGGTGACGCGTCCGGGGTTTCGTAGCCCGGAGGCGATCGCAGTCACCGACAACGTGGAGGTGTTGGTGGCGAGAATGGCGGTGTCGGTGCAGACCTTCTCCAGGGCGGCGAAGAGTTCCCGTTTCGCGGGGAGTTGCTCGACGATCGCCTCGACGACGAGACCGCACGGTGCCAACGCGTCGAGGGCGTCGACGGCTTCCAGCCGGGCCTTTGCCTCGGCCGCGGCGCTGGCGGTCATGCGTTCCTTCTCGACCAGACGGTCCAGCCGGGCGCGGATCTGGTCGGCGCCGCGGGCGGCGGCGCCGTCCAGGGCGTCGTACAACCGGACGGGGTGACCGGCGACGACAGCCACCTGCGCGATGCCGGCGCCCATGGTGCCGGCGCCGACGACACCGACCGGGGTCGAACGAGGAAGTTCCGCCATGCCGACCATCCTGGCGGACGTACGCATGATCGGAGGAGGTACGGGCCCGGATGTCGGGAGACTACCGGCCGCGATTTCGGTTTTCGCTTCTCGTTGCGTTGCCGCTCAGCGCGCCTATCGTGAGGGGGCCCCTGCGCCAATGCGGCGTTGTGTGAGGGGGCCCCTGCGCCAATGCGGCGTTGCGTGAGGGGCGCCCTGCGCCAATAGGTTGGGCTGAGGGTGCCCCTGTGGCAAGGCTGAGTTGCGTGAGGGGTCCCCTCCGCCAAGAGCTGGGCGGTGGGTCTCCGGCTCAGGGACCACCAGCGGTCTTCGCGAGTTTGGACAGCAACAGGACCTCCGCAAGGCACGCCCGCTCGAACTCGCCCAGGTGCAGGCTCTCGTCGGCACCGTGTGCCCGCGAGTGCGGGTCGGCCGCGCCCGTGACGAGGATCGCCGCCGCCGGAAACGCCGCAGCGAACTCCGCGATGAACGGGATCGTTCCGCCGATCCCGATGTCGACCGGTTCGCGGCCCCAGGACTCGCGGAACGCCTCCCGCGCGGCGTCGTACGCCGGGCCCTCGGCGGTCGCGGCGTACGGCTCGCCGACATCGCCCTCGGTGATCTCGACTTCGCACCCCCACGGCGCATGGGCGCGCAGGTGGTCGACCATGGCGGCACGGGCGCGTACGGCGTCGTCGCCTGGTGCCAGCCGGATGCTCACCTTCGCCCGGGCGACGGGGTGCAGTGTGTTGGACGCGTCGGCGACCCGGGGCGCGTCGATCGCGAGGACCGTCGCGGACGGCTTGGCCCAGATCCGCTCGGCGATGCTGCCGGTACCGAGCAGTTCGACGCCGGGCAGCACGCTCGCCTCCGCGCGGAACCGGTCCTCGGGATAGTCCACGGCGGGCACCGGCGCGGTGGCCAGCCCTTTGATCGCGACGTTGCCCGCGTCGTCGTGCAGGGTCGCGAGGAGCCGGCAGAGCGCGGTCAGCGCGTCGGGCGCGGCGCCGCCGTACTGGCCCGAGTGCACCCCGTGGTCCAGCGTCCGCACCTCCACCACACAGTCCGCAAGCCCGCGCAGGGTGGTGGTGAGTGCGGGTACGCCGACATCGAAGTTGGCCGAGTCGGCAAGCACGATGACGTCGGCCGCGAGCTGGTCGTGGTAGGTCCCGAGGAATCTCGACAGCGCCGGTGAGCCGATTTCCTCCTCGCCCTCGACGAAGACCGTCACGCCGACGGGCGGCTTTCCGTCGTACGCCCGGATGGCGGCGAGGTGCATCGCGATTCCGGCCTTGTCGTCGGAGGCGCCCCGGCCGTAGAGCCGGCCGTCGCGTTCGGTCGGCTCGAACGGCGGGCTCGTCCACAG
>JBOHED010000800.1:0-11393 GCA_050700915.1 Actinopolymorphaceae bacterium
GTTGCGGCTCACGCTGCGCGACGATCCGCAGGCGAGGGCCGAGTCGGGTGGACCGGTTCTCATTGCTGCCAACACCGGTGCGCCGCTGACTTCCGCCGGCGTCGAGGCCCTCGCCACCCTTCGCGCATCCGCCAAGCGGGACGAGACTGTGGCAGGCGAGTCCGCGGCAGGCGAGCCCGCCGCCGGCTCCGGCGGTGCTGGTGAACCCGGGCACGACATCACCGTGGGACGGTTCGGCGTCGGGTTCGCGGCGGTCCTTGCCGTGACCGACGAACCGGCGATCCTGTCCCGTACCGGTGGCGTCCACTTCTCCCGCGACGACACGGCGGCGCTCGTCGCCGAAGCCGGCGACGCCGCACCCGGTCTCACGGCAGAGCTCCGCCGCCGCGACGGCCACGTACCGGTCCTCCGGCTGCCGTTCGCCGCCGACGGGGAACCGCCGGCCGGCTTCGACACCGCGGTGCTGCTGCCGTTACGGGACGAGGCGGCCGCCGACCTGGTACGCCGGTTGCTGGCCGAGGCCGACGACGCGTTGCTCCTCGCGCTTCCGCACCTGGAGCGGATCGAGATCGACCTCGGCGAGGCCGGTGGTCCGGAATCGGGTCGTACGGAGGAGAGCGAGGTGCGGGTGCTCACCGGTGTCGACGAGCGATGGCACGCCCACCGCGCCGGTGGGATCTGGACGCCATCTGAACGCGCGGAGCTGTTGGCCGACCGTCCGACGGAGGAGCGGAGCCGGCCGTCGTGGACGGTCCTGTGGGCTATGCCGCGTACTCCCGCGACGCTGGATCCGTTCGGTGGACCGGCCACGGCAGGCAGTCGGGCCACGGCAGGCAGTCGGGCCACGGCAGTCGGGCCGGCAAGCGATCTGCCCGGCGTCGTCCACGCACCCACGCCCACGGACGAGCCGTTGTCGTTGCCGGCGATGCTGCTGGCGTCGTTCCCACTGGATCCGACCCGCCGCCATGTCGCGGAAGGCCCGCTCACGGACCGCCTCGTCGAGGAGGCCGCGCGCGCCTACGCGGACCTGGCCCGCACGCGCGCCGAAGCTGGCGACGACGTGACCCGCCTCGTTCCGGTGGGTCTGCCGTCCGGACGCCTCGACGGCGCGGTCCGCGAGGCGGTGCTGCGGCGGCTCCCGGACGCCCCGCTGCTGCGGACCGTCGAGGACAACGCGTTGATCCGCCCTCGTGACGCGGTTGTCGTGGACGGGGCCGACGACGGAGTGGTCCGGGCGCTGGCGCCGCTCGTCGCCGGGCTGGTGGCCGAGCGCCGCGGCGACCGTCCGCCGTACGACGCACTCGGCGTCCGCCGACTGTCCCTCGCCGATGTCATCGACGAGCTCGCCGGCGTGACGACCGCGCGTCCACCCGCGTGGTGGCGGGACTTCTACGGCACGTTGGCCCCGACCGCGGCCGATCCGGTACGCCGGGAAGCGCTCGGAGCGCTGCCGGTACCGCTGGCCGACGGCCGCGTCGTCCGGGGTGCCCGCGGGCTGCTCCTGCCGGGCGAGGAGGTCGGTTCGAGCACCGGCGCCACCGGTCTGCCTGAGGACGCACTCGGCCTGCTGGCGTCGTACGGGCTCAGGCTCGTCCACCCCCAGGCCACCACCGGTTCGGCGTCCGACGTTCTCGAACGCCTCGGCGCCCAGCGTGCCGGACCGCGCGTCCTCCTCGAGGACGGCGCGGTCCAGGCGGCGGTCCATGACGCGGCGGAGTCCGACGACCCGGCCGTCGCGGACGGCGTACTCGCCCTGGTGGCCGCCGCGACCACCGCCGGTGAGCTGTCGCCGGGGGAGCTGCCGTGGCTGGGAGAGCTGCTCCTGTCCGACGCGGGCGGTCAGCTGGCGGCGGCGAACACGTTGGTCCTGCCCGGGTCGGAGGCGGAGGCGGTGCTGGACGCGGAGGAGTTCACGCCGGTTGCGGCCGACCTGCTGGACCGCTGGGGTCCAGCCGTCCTCGAGGCGGTCGGGGTGGCCCGGACCCTCGGCGTGGTGAGTGCGTCCGATGTCTCACTCGACGTATTCCCGGACGAGCTCACCGAGCTGGACGATATCGAGGCGTGGGCGGGCGAAATCCTGGACGCGATCGCGGGCGACGGTGGCCCGGGTTCCGCGCGGGTCGACGAGCTGACCGCCGTACGGGACCTGGACTTCGTCCGCGACGATGCGTGGCCGCGGACCCTGCGACTCCTCGCCGGCGATCGGGTCACCCGTCGGGCCGTCGTAGAACCGGTACGCGTGCGCCCCGAGGGCCGGCCCGATCGGGCGGGGATCACGATGCCGTCGTACGCGGCCTGGTGGCTACGCCGGCACGTCAGCGTCGACGGAGTGCCGCTGACCGGTTTCGCCGACCCGGACGCCGATCCGAGCGTGGCGGCACTGCTCGCCGCGCCGCCGCAGTGGGTCGCTGACCTGGACGCCGGAGTCCGGCGCGCGCTCGGCCTGGTGGGCCGGATCGCCGATCTGGATGTCGTGGGCGTACGCACGATCCTGGATCGGCTCGGCGATCCCGCCCTCGACGTGCCGGCCACCACGATGCTGGCGCTCTGGGCGCAGTTCGCGGACGTGGACCTGCCGTCGGACGACGCGCGCCCGACACCGCCGCCACAGGTGCGCGTCCTCGACCACCCTGGCGCAGGCACAAGGGTGGTGGACCGGTCCGAAGCGGTCGTCGTCGATGATCCGATGTGGATGCAGCGTTCCGACCTCGGCGGGCAGGTCGTCGCTGCCGAGGCGGCGGCCGAGCGGCTCGCGGACCTGCTCGACCTGCCCCTGGCGTCGGAGGCGGCCTCCGGGGTGGTCGACGACAACGACGAGTGCGCCGAACGTGACGTACCTGAGGCCGCCCGCAGCCTGGTTCCCGGCGTACCCACCAGGTGGTGGGAACACGACGATCTCCGGGTCGATGGTCAGGAGGTCGACTGGTGGGTCGAGGACAGCGGTGTCGCCCACGCCGCCACAGGTGAAGGCCTCGCCCGCGCACTCGCCTACTCCGCCGGCCGGTGGGACCAGCGGCACGCGCTGACGGTGGTCCTCACCGAACCCGACCGGCTCGCCGAGCTCCTCGCCGAGTCCGCGTACGACGAAAGCGCCCCGCAGGCTCAGGCTTCTTGATGAGGGACGCGGACCACCAGGACGCCGGGTTCCACCTCGCAGCGCAGCACGTGGCCCGTCTCGATCACGTCGCCGTCGAGCTGCCGTGGACACGCCTCGATCGACCGGACGACGACCCGCCGCCCGCGCCACGTACGCAACCGGTCGTCCTGAGCGCTCGACCTGCTGGCGACCCGCCACGCGAGTCCGGGCCAGTCGGTCAGTCGGCGGGGCGCGACGGCCACCACGTCGAGCATCCCGTCGTCCGGCCGGGCATCAGGCAGCAGCGGCAGCCCGCCGAGCAGGGTGCCGACATTGCCGATCAGCACCGTACGCACCCGCAACCGCACCGGCGGCTCGTCGTCGACGACGATCTCCGCCCGCACCGCCGGGAACGACAGGTTGCGCGCCATCGACACGGCGTAGGCCCCCCACCCCATCCGCGCCTTGAGCTTCGGCGGTGCTTCACCGACGACCGCGGCGTCGAGGCCGAGCCCTGCCATCACCGCGAACCGGTCGGCCGGTACGCCGTCGCCTTCGACGCGTACCAGGTCGAGTCTCCGGTCCTGGCCGGTGAACGCCACCCGGATCGCGGCCGCCCGATCCAGCGGCAGGCCGAGGTTGCGGACCAGCAGGTTGCCGGTCCCGACCGGCACGATCCCCAGGGGTACGCCCGTCCCGGCGAGACCGGAGCACACCACGCGGACGGTGCCGTCACCACCCGCCGCGATCACCAGGCGGACGTTCGCCTCGACGGCGGCCTGGATCATCGCCTGTCCCGGGTCGTCGCGGGTGGTTTCGAACCACAGCGGCGTGGCCCAGCCTTCGCGCTCGGCCCGGCGTTCGATCTGGGCGCGGAACGCCGCCGGGTCGTCGATCTTGGACGGGTTGACGATCACCGCGACCCGGTGGCGTGAGCGGCTCAGCCGGCGCCTGATCCGCGAGCGGGACCGGCCGATGCCGAAGGCCGCCGCCGTCGTACCCAACAGCGCCGCCGCCAGACACCAACCGGCGAGGACGTCGGAGAGATGGTGGACGCCGAGGGCCACCCGGTCGAGTCCGACGAGGACGACCAGGGCGATGCCGGCGATCCAGGCCGTGACCAGAGACCGCCGGGTCAGGTCCAGTCGTGACACCACGATGAGCACCGCGCCGACCAGCAGCGCCGAGGTCAGGGCATGCCCGGACGGGAATCCGTAGCCACCGATCTCGACGAGCCGGTCGGACACCGCCGGGCGTGGCCGGGCGACGGCGGACTTGAAGACCAGCTCCGCGCCCGTCCCGGCGACGGCGACGGCGACGAGCCACCAGCCGACGCGGACGAGGTCTTTCCGTACGAACTCCTGGGGGGTGAGCCCTCGGTCGATGCGGTCCTGGTGCCACTGGCCCCGCCGGATGAGGGTCGCGGCCACGATCACCACCGCCCCTCGAAGGAGCCACGGCTGGGTCAGGTCCGAGACCACGACCAAAAAGCTCACGAGGGCAGGGTGCGCTGCGAGAGCGGCGGGGAGTTCGGCGGCGACATTCCGGTCCAACCCGACCAGTGGCGGCCAGCCGTACGCGACCATGACGAGCAGGACCACGAAACCGGCGACACCCGCGCAGGTCGCGACCGTTCGGCCGAGGCCGGTCGGGCCCGGAGGGTGGGTCAGGTCGTACGGCGGCCTCATGGCGCCCAGCCGCAGCGACGTCCCACACCCGCGTCCACGGAAGCAATGTCTACCCTCCGGTAGGCATCGCCACCACGCCGGGTCGCGGCAGCCGCCCACCTCCCTCGTCCCGCGGAGAGGAAACCGGTGGCGGACCCTCCGGTAGTCCCGGTTAATCTCAAGGAGTGATCGACCCCAAGGTGCTCCGTGAAGACCCTGACCGTGTACGCGAGAGTCAGCGGCGTCGTGGTGCCTCCGTCGAGTTGGTCGACGAGGTGCTCGCCGCGGAGGAGCGCCGCCGGTCGTCGATCGCCGCGTTCGAGCAGCTGAGGTCCGAGCAGAAGGCGCTCGGCAAGCAGATCCCGCGTGCGGCCGGCGAGGACAAGCAAGCCCTGCTGGCACGGGCGAAGCAGCTCGCCGGCGAGGTGAAGGCGGCCGAGGCCGCGCAGGACGAAGCCGCTCAGTCGTACGACCGGCTGATGCTCCAGATCGACAACCTGGTCGAGCCGGAGGTGCCGGCCGGTGGCGAGGACGACTACGTCGTGCTAGAGGAGGTCGGCCAGCCGCGCGACTTCGCTGCGGAGGGGTTCCAGCCGCGCGACCACGTGGAGCTGGGTCGGATTCTCGGTGCGATCGACCTCGAACGCGGCGCCAAGGTGTCAGGGTCGCGGTTCTACTACCTCACCGGCGTCGGCGCACTGCTCGAGATGGCGCTCGTCAACATGGCGGTCGACCAGGCGTCGAGTTACGGCTTCACGCCGATGGTCCCGCCGTCGCTGGTCAAGCCGCGGGCGATGGAGGGGACGGGGTACCTCGGGCAGGCGGCGGACGACGTCTACCGACTGGAGCGCGACGACCTCTATCTCGTCGGCACGTCGGAAGTCCCGCTCGCTGCGTACCACATGGACGAGATCCTCGACGCCGAACCTTTGCCGCGCCGTTACGCCGCGTTGAGCCCATGCTTCCGGCGTGAGGCAGGCTCGCATGGCAAGGACACCCGCGGGATCATCCGGGTGCACTGGTTCGACAAGGTGGAGATGTTCTCGTTCTGTCATCCCGACGAGGCGCGGGCCGAGCACCAGCGGTTCCTCGCATGGGAGCGCGAGTTCTGGGACAAGCTCGAGGTGCCCTACCGCGTCATCGACACCGCTGCCGGTGACCTGGGGGCAGGTGCCGCGCGGAAGTTCGACATCGAAGCGTGGATCCCGACGCAGGGCCGGCACCGCGAGGTGACGTCGACGTCCAACTGCACCGAGTTCCAGGCGCGCCGGCTCTCCATCCGATACCGGGCCGACGACGGTACCCGGCACGTCGCGACCCTCAACGGCACGCTGATGGCGGTGACCCGCACCATTGTGGCGATCCTGGAGAACCACCAGGACGCCGAGGGGGGCGTACGCATCCCGAAGGCGCTGCAGCCGTTCCTCGGCGGGCGGGCCCACCTGGAGCCGCTCGCGTGACGGCCCGCGTGACGAGTGACCGTGACCCGGACCGGCGGTCGGCCGGGCGATGGCGGCCCCGGATGGTGGCGCTCGACATCGACGGAACGCTCGTCGACGTCCAGGACCAGATCACCACGACGGTCGACGCCGCCGTACGTCAGGCAGCTGAGGCGGGTGCGTACGTCGTCCTGTCGACTGGGCGCGGGCTCACGGCGACGAAGCCGCTGGCGCAGCACTTCGACCTGGCGCTGCCGTACCTCGTGTGCAGCAACGGCGCGGTGACCGTACGCCTGCACCCGGGCGGCGCTCCCGCGGTGGGTCGTGATGGGCGCGCCCACCCGATCGACCGCGGCAACCCCGGCCTTGCCGTCGGCCCGGACGTCGAACTGGTCGACGTCGTGACCTTCGACGCGGGACCAGTTCTGCGGATGTTGCTCGCGCAGCTTCCGGACGTCCTGGTCGCGGTCGAGGAGTTGGGCGTCGGCTACCGGGTGAGCGCGCCGTTCCCGCCGGGCGAGCTCACCGGCGAACTCAGTGTCGAACCGTTGGAACGCCTGATCGCCGACCCGGTGACGCGGGTGATCCTGCGGGAGCCGTCGATCGAGGCGGAGCACTTCCTCGACGTGGTCGAACGGGTCGGCGTCCACGGGGTGTCCTACTACATCGGCTTCACGGCCTGGCTCGACCTCGCGCCGGAGGGTGTCAGCAAGGCGACGGGCCTCGCGAAGGTGGCCGAGCGGCTCGGCGTCCAGCGTGAGGACGTGCTCGCGATCGGCGACGGCACCAACGATGTCGAGATGCTGCGCTGGGCGGGCCGTGGGGTCGCGATGGGCAACGCCGCGGTGGAGGCGATCGAAGCCGCCGACGATGTGACGGCCCCGCTGGACGAGGACGGCGTGGCCGTCGAGCTGAGCCGCTGGTTCGCGGAGATCTCGACCCGCTGAGATCTCGACCCGCTGAGGCGAGCCGGCTGCGGTGCCGGCGGATCATGATCATCCAGGAGAAGTCGGGGTCCTTCGTCGCTTGAATTGCCCGGTTCTCGCGCATGAGCATGGTCATAGCCCAGTCTGCCCTGGGGTAGCTCTGAACAGACACTTACGGTGACCCGATATGAAGCTGGGGCCAGACGACCAGATCGTGTACGACGCCCCTGCCGCCGTACAAGCAACTCGCTGGCATCCTCGCGGCACGCATCGACCGAGGCGACTGGAAGCCAGGCCGCGCGATCCCGTCAGAATCCCAGCTGTCCCAGACCTACGGGCTCGCCCGTGCAACGGTCCGGCGCGCATTGACCGTGCTCGCCACCGAGGGCCGGGTCTACACGGTGCAGAGCCTCGGCACCTATGTCAGCGAGCAGAGCGACTGACCGGTCGATCCGGTCAATAGATCCATCGCAAAAGTCACCATCTCTCGCTAATGAGTGACCGAACCATGCGTGAGAGTCGCTATCCTGACCTGGAGTGAGCATGGTGGTGAGGAGGTGTCTGATGTCGGTTGTCCGTGTCCCTGTGGCGAAACTGATCCATGAGAGCCGGACCGTGCTGGGCATGGTGGAGGCCGGAGACCGGGTGGAGATCACTCGCCACGGTCGGGTGATCGCGGTTCTGACGGCGCCTGACGCGAGCGATGCCGCCGTCCAGGAACTCGTCGAGGCGGGTCAGGTGGCGCCGGACTGGCGAGAGCGGCAAGCCGAACTGAGGACGATGCTGCGCTCCGTTCCAGCGGTGACTTCGCCCCCCGGACCTCGAGTGGGATCCGAGGCCATCCTCGCCGACCGGGATGAGACCGACCGGTGATCCACCTGGATTCGTGTGCATTGATCAAACTGGTGGTACCGGAGCCGGAATCGATATCTCTCCAGCGCTATCTCGACCAGACGTCCGAACCCCTCTCGACCTCCGAACTCGCCACCGTCGAGATCCACCGCGCTCTCCTGCGCGTCGAAGCGGCGGACGAGAGTCATGGCCTCGCGGACCAGATCCTGGAGCGGACGCTGTGCATTCCGGTGAGTGCGGTCGTCTTTGCCGCGTCACACCTGCCAGGTCGGCACATTCGCAGCCTCGACGCTGTGCACCTGGCTTCAGCTCAGCGGGTGGTCGCGTCGGCATTCGTGACGTACGACAAGAAACTGGCCTCCGCGGCGACCGAGGTCGGCCTCCACGTCGTCGCGCCGAGCTGAGGTGTCGGAGGCTCGTCGGTAGCGAACGCGACGAATCTCCACCAGGGCCTCGAGCGATCGGAGCAGCCGTACTCAACGGGCCGAGCCGAGAGGGAGCATGGGAGGACGGGCGATGTCCGAGAGGCGGCAGCGGGTGGGTGCGTACGCAGTCTGTGTCGACGAGGTTGGCCGGGTCCTGCTGTGCCGGATGTCGCCGACGACGCGTACGCCTGGCACCCTGACTCTCCCCGGCGGCGGGGTTCAGCACGGCGAGGACCCGGGCGAGGCGGTCCTTCGCGAGTTGGCCGAGGAGACCGGCTTGTCCGGCCAGGTCGAGCGGCTGCTCGGTGTCCACGCCAACGTCTACGACAGCGACGGTGTCTCGATCCACGGCGTACGCCTGCTGTACCAGGTGACGATCACCGGCGGAACGCTCCGCGCTGAACCGGGCGACGCGAGCACCGCCGGCGCGGACTGGATCCCCGTGGCCGACCTTCGGGAGGCGGCTCTGTCGGCGCACGCCCGCCGTGCCCTCGAACTCGACGGCATCGCCACTCCAGCAGCGCCCTGATCCGTGCTCACTTTCGGACCATTGTCCGACCGCCAAACGGGCGGTTTCTGAGCACTCACCCTGGCCTCCGGCCCGGCCGGTCACCCTTCCCCGCGCGCCGGTCCGGCCACCTCGCCGGCGCTGACCAGGCGAGACGTCGGGGCCGCTGGTACGCTCCACCACATGCGTATCCGGCACGACCACCCACGCCCGGCGTTCATCGCCGGCGCGGAGGAGATGATGCGGCCCCGCTAGGGGCCGCCAACGTGCCGTCATCGTCAGCTCGAAGGCCCCTCGCGGAGGGGCCTTTTCTGTAGCGACCACAAGATCGCGGACCGGCCCTCTCGCGAGCACCACCGTGAAAGGGAGTCCCGATGTCCACCGCACCGAAGCGGTACTACGTCACCACGTCGATTCCGTACGTCAACGCCGACCCGCACCTCGGCCATGCCCTGGAGCTGGTCCAGGCCGACGTCCTCGCTCGGCATCGCCGCCTGCGCGGTGAGCAGGTCCGGCTCCAGTCCGGCACCGACGACAACGCGCTCAAGAACGTGCAGGCGGCCGAGCAGGCCGGCGTACCCGTGCAGGAGTTCGTCGACAGCCACGCGGCCGTGTTCGAGTCTCTGCGCGACACCCTGAACCTGTCGTACGACGACTTCATCCGTACCAGCCGCGACCCGCGGCACCGTCCCGGCGCCGAACGGCTGTGGCGGGCGTGCGCGGCGGCCGGCGATCTCCACCGGCGCCACTACGAAGGGCTCTACTGCATCGGTTGCGAGCAGTTCTACACCCCGGACGAGCTCGTCGACGGCCTCTGCCCCGACCACGAGACGGCACCGCAACTCGTCAGTGAGGAGAACTGGTTCTTCCGCCTCTCCCGCTACCAGGACCAGCTGGCCGATCTGATCGACAGTGGCCGGCTCCGGATCGAGCCGGGCGTACGCGCCAACGAGGTCAGGGCGTTCATCGCCGCCGGCCTGGAGGACTTCTCGATCTCGCGTTCGGCCGAACGCACCCGTGGCTGGGGTGTGCCGGTGCCCGACGATCCGACCCAGGTGATGTACGTCTGGTGGGACGCGCTCGGCAACTACATCACGTCCCTCGACTACGGCGCCGGTCCCGATGCCGACGCGTTTCGTACGTGGTGGCAGGACAGCGACCGCCGCGTCCACGTGATCGGCAAGAACATCCTGCGCTTCCACGCGGTCTACTGGCCCGCGATGCTGCTGTCGGCCGGACTGCCACTGCCGCACGAGATCCTCGTCCACGACTTCCTCACCGCGAACGGGCGCCGGCTCAGCAAGACGCTCGGCAACATCGTGGACCCGGCGCAGCTCGCCGCCGATTTCGGTACGGACGCGGTGCGCTGGTGGCTGATCGCCAAGGTACCGAAGGTCGGCGACACCGACTTCACGGTCCAGCGACTGGTCGATGCCGCCAACCGCGACCTGGCCGGCGGGATCGGCAACCTGTCCCAGCGGGTGGTGAGCATGGTGCACCGTTATCGGGACGGCGTGGTCCCGCCGCCGCCTCCCGACGCCGACGCCGACGCGAAGCCGCTGCTGTCCGTGTGTGCCGAACTGCCGGCCCGGGTCGACGCCGCGTTGGCGGCATTCGACCTGCGGGCCGCCGCGTCGGCGGTGACGACGGTGGTCAACGCGGCCAACCGGTACGTCGAGCAGGCCGCACCGTGGGTCCTCGCCAAGGCCGAACGCGCCGGTGACGTCGATGCCGGGCGCCAGCTCGACTCCGTACTCGGCGTCCTCGTCTCCGCGATCCGCGTCCTCGCCGTCGAACTCCAGCCGTTCACGCCGGAGGTCGCGGCGCGGCTGGTGGTGCAGAGCGGGGCGGACAACCCGCAGCGGACGCTGCCGAGTGCAGAGGCGGTGTTTCCACGACTCGAGGAAGCCGTGCTCAGCCCGTCGTGAGGCGGCCGCGTGGGAGCGTGAGTCCTTCGTTAGAGTGCCCACCCGTGCCTAGAATCCGCATCGCCGTGTCCGTGTTCGCCGTCGGCGTCCTGCTGGCGACTGGCTGTAGCTCGGAGGAGCAGGGGCCGCCCGAGACGGCCCCTCGGTCGGACAAGCCCGCGAAGACGGTCGGTGACAAGGCGAAGCCGCCGCGGAAGATGACGGCGAACGAGCTCAAGGCGGCGATCGGTGTCGTGGTGCTCGGCGAAGGCGACATCGGCCGCGAGGTGGAGGTCCAAGACCAGGACGACTCCCTGGAGACTCCGACCAACGACATCTGCGCGAAGAAGTCGGTGGCGGACGGCGACCGGCTCGCCCGCAACCAGGACTTCTTCTGGAAGTCCGCCGAGGTCGCCGACCTCGTGGTGAGCAACGAAGCGGTCGCGTACCAGCCAGGCAAGGGCGCGGCGGCGTTCTCGGAGCTCAAGAAAGCAGTCGAAGGTTGCGACGGCTGGGAGCACGGGCGCGGCGAGATGGCCGACATCGAGCTGGTCGATCCGCCGGCCGGAACCCTCGGTGACGCGTTCGCCTGG
>JBOHED010000801.1:0-2970 GCA_050700915.1 Actinopolymorphaceae bacterium
AGCCACTCCGCGGGGGGCAGCCGCATCCGCTCTACGCGACGTACTCCCTCATCCTCGCGACGTTCCTGGGCACGATGGGCCTCCCGCACGTCCTGGTCCGCTTCTACACCAACCCGGACGGGCGGACGGCCCGGCGGACCGCCCTCGCCGTCCTGTGCCTGCTGGGCGCGTTCTATCTCTTCCCGGCGGTCTACGGCGCCCTCGGGCGGATCTACGCGCCGGACCTGCTCCTCACCGGACGTACTGACGCCGTGGTCCTCGAACTCCCGCAACGTCTCGTGCCAGGCACCGGCGGCCAACTCCTCGGGATGCTGGTCACCGCTGGCGCGTTCGCGGCGTTCCTGTCCACCTCATCGGGGCTTGCCGTCTCCGTCACCGGCGTACTCTCCCAGGATCTGGTCCGCCGCCGGCTCGGCGGCATCACCGGCTTCCGGGCGTCCGCCGTCGTCGCCGTCGCGACGCCGGTAGCACTCGCGTTCGCGGCCGAACGCCTGAGTGTCGCCAGCGTGGTGGGGCTGGCCTTCGCGGTGGCGGCGTCGACGTTCTGCCCCCTGCTGGTGTTGGGCATCTGGTGGCGCCGGCTGACCCACATCGGTGCGATCGCGGGGCTCGTGGCCGGCGGGACACTGGCCGGAGCGGCCGTGGTGGCAACGCTCATCGCGGACCACGACGGCTGGACCGCCGCCCTTCTCGGCCAACCGGCGGCGTGGACCGTCCCGATCGCGTTCGCCGTCATGATCGTCGTCTCGCTGCTGTCGGCAAGGCACACCCCGCCTGACGTCGCGCGCACCATGGTGCGCCTCCACGCGCCCGAGCAACTCGACCTCGACCGCGGCGGCAGTCGTCCCGGGTAGTCCACGAGCCTGCCAGCTCGCGCAAATGACCACGCTGAGCATGCGTGGGGAACCCTGGCAAGGCATCGGCACCTGCCCCAGGTACCGCAGGCCTGCTCAGCGTGGTCATTCGCTGGCGGGAGGGGCGGGAACGGCGGGCCACGTCGACCGCTCGTCGCCCGGCGCCGTCCGCACATCGCATGACCGCCACCATTCACCGCGCCGCCCGGAGCGGCCGCTACCGCTCGAGTCAGCCGGCCGCCTACCCTCGGCCGCGATCGTGTGACGTGTGGGTTTCCGAGGTGCGCGGGACACAGCACCACAGGTCACATCACATCGCGGGAGGTGGGTAGAAGTGTCTGAACCAACGGCGGTCAGGCAGAACGAGGCGTACGCGGAGGTCGCGCGAAGCGACGACTTCGCGGAACTCCGCAGACGTTATCGAGGCTTCGCGTTTCCCTGGACGGTCGCCTTCCTGGCGTGGTATCTGCTCTACGTCATCTGCGCCAGTTGGGCGACCGGGTTCATGAACACCAAGCTGTTCGGCAACATCAATGTCGCGCTGGTGTTCGGTTTGCTGCAGTTCCTGTCGACGTTCGTCATCGCCTATCTCTACAGCCGGCACGCCCGCCGGAAGCTCGACCCGAAGGCCGACGAACTCGTCGCGAGGTACCGGAAGGCGGTTGACGGATGAGCGCTCTCACGGCCCTTGCCACGACACCTCTCGCGACCGCGCCGGGCGCCTCCGACCATCGCGTCCTCACCATCGTGCTCTTCCTGCTAGTCGTAGCCATCACGTTGTACGTCACGCTGATGGCGAGCCGGCAGAACAAGACCGCGGCGGACTACTACGCGGCCGGTCGTTCGTTCTCCGGGTTCCAGAACGGCATGGCGATCTCCGGCGACTACATGTCGGCCGCGTCGTTCCTCGGCATCTCCGGTGCGATCGCGTTGACCGGGTACGACGGATTCCTTTATTCCATTGGCTTCCTGGTCGCGTGGCTGGTCGCCCTGCTGCTCGTCGCGGAGCTGTTGCGGAACTCCGGCCGGTTCACCCTGGCCGACCAGCTGGCCTACCGGATGCGCCAACGGCCGGTCCGTACGGCGGCCGCGGTGTCGACGCTCGGCGTCTCGATCTTCTACCTGCTTGCCCAGATGGTGGGTGCGGGTTCGCTCGTCGCGCTGCTGCTCGGCGTCACCGGCGACCTCGCCAAGAACCTCACCATCGTGCTCGTCGGTGCGCTGATGATCTTCTACGTCACTGTCGGCGGTATGAAGGGCACCACCTGGGTGCAGATCGTCAAGGCGATCCTGCTCATGGGCGGCACGATCGTGGTGACGGGGATCGTCCTGGCGAAGTTCGGCTTCAACCTGTCCGAACTGCTCGGCAGCGCGGCCAGCAACAGCGGCAAGGGCGAGGCGTTCCTCCAGCCTGGCCTGAAGTACGGCGTCTCGCTCACGTCGAAGATCGACTTCCTGTCGCTCAGTCTCGCGCTGGTGTTGGGCACCGCCGGCCTTCCGCACATCCTGATCCGCTTCTACACGGTGCCGACCTCGAAGGTGGCGCGTACCTCGGTGCAGTGGGCGATCGGCATCATCGGTTCGTTCTACCTGATGACGTTGGTGTTGGGCTTCGGCGCGGCGGCGCTCCTCGACACCGGGCCGGACTCCCAGGTGGCGGCGACGGCCGGCAATGTCGCGGCACCGCTGCTCGCCCAGGCGGCCGGCGGTGGCGCGGGCTCGACGGGCGGCGCGGTCCTGCTGGCGTTGATCGCGGCGGTGGCGTTCGCGACGATCCTCGCCGTGGTCGCCGGGCTGACGCTGACCTCCGCGTCGTCATTCGCGCACGACATCTACGCGCACGTGATGAAACGCGGACAGGCCTCTGAGAAACAGGAGGTACGAACCGCACGGATCGCGGCCTTCGTCATCGGCGCGGTGGCCATCCTGCTGGCCATCCCCGCGCAGCGGCTCAACGTCGCGTTCCTGGTGGCGTTGGCGTTCGCGGTCGCGGCGTCGGCGAACCTGCCGGCGATCATCTACAACCTGTTCTGGAAGCGGTTCAACACCCAGGGCGCGGTGTGGAGCATGTACGGCGGCCTTGCCAGTGCCATCGTGCTGGTGTTCTTCTCGCCGG
>JBOHED010000802.1:0-2118 GCA_050700915.1 Actinopolymorphaceae bacterium
GCCCATCCCACTCGGCTGAGGCTCGCTCGGGTCGCCGACGGGCCTCACCCGTGCGTCAGCGCTTCGGCTTCTCGGTCACATAGGTCCCGCGCCCGGTCACGGTGAAGACGAGCCCTTCCTCGACGAGAAGCTTCACTGCCCGCCGCACTGTGCCGCGAGCGACGCCATAGGTACCCATGAGCTGCGACTCCGACGGAATGGGATGACGAGGGGACCAGTCGCCTCGCCGGATCCGCGCCGCGAGGATCTCCGCAAGCTGCCGATAGGGCGGCTCCGGCGCGTTGTGCCGGATCTCGTCATCCGGTCCGGGTGCCATGCCTGGTGAGGCTAGGGCGTACGTTCACGGCGGTAGCTCTCCTAGAGTAGGCTTGTACATCCCTGGACGTTCGAGGACCATCTCGGTTACAGTCGCTCTCCTGGTGGGCGATTTGTCCCACCCACATGCGGAAGTTGGCGCATTCGAGCGAGGAGGAACTGTGATGCGGTGGAAGCTGGCGACGTTCGCGGCGTTCGTACTGATCGGCCTGGTCTGGGCGGCGGGGTTCGGCCGGTGACCGCCGACCGGGGCTCGGACCAGGACCGTGACCGTGACCGCCCGATCACGCGCGACCAGGGTGACGGCCACGGAGTGGAGACGGGAGTCGAGATCATCGACACCGGCCTGGTGGACTGGGTGTTCGAGGGGTCGCTGGCCGCGAGGTTCGGGTATACGCAGGGCGATCTGGGCATCCTGGCGCGGCTACTGTGCCGTCCCTGCCCCGGCTGCCGGGCCGAGCCGGGCGCGTGGTGTCGTACTCCGAACGGTCGGGAACTCGTCGGTCTCGACGTCCAGCACACCGCCCGGCGCCTCCGACCGGACCATGTCACGCCAAGGCGGTGCGCCGACGTCCGAGAAGGAGAACGTTCCGCGGCCGACGACGCCGAACCACAGCGACCTGCGGACGGCGTACCCGGGTAGGAGTTCCCGCATGAAACAGGTGACCGTCATCGGCGGCGGACTGGGTGGCCTCGTCGCCGCGATCGCCGCGGCCGAGGCCGGCGCGAAGGCCGAGCTGTTCGAGTCGCACCAGACGCTGGGGGGTCGGGCGCGCTCGACCGAGGGACCGTACGTCGCCAACGACGGTCCGCACGTCTTCTACAGCGACGGCCCGCACTGGCCGTGGCTGGTCGAACGCGGACTCGTCACGCCGGCCGCGAGGATTCCACTTCGCGAGGGCCGGTGGCTGCGCTTCCGCCAGCACGGCCGGCTGCGTGGCACACCGCCCGCCAGCGTCCTGCGACCGGCGAGCCAGCGGCGGCTGCGGGCTCCCGTCGACGAGACCTTCCTCGACTGGGCGACCGAACGGTTCGGCGAGGTAAGTGCGCGGGCTGTGGCGAACATGATGGGCGTCGCGACCTTCGACGCGGACCCGGGGCGGCTGTCGGCGGCCTTCACGTGGGAACGGTTCCTGCGGGTGTCGCGGCCCGGCTATCCCTCGCCGCGGTACGTCGTCGGTGGTTGGCGGGCCGTCGTCGACCGGCTCGCCGCGCGGGCGCGCACACTCGGCGTACACATCGAGACCGGTGCCCGGGTCGACGCGCTGCCGACGTCCCGGCCGGTGATCGTGGCGACCTCGCTCGACGCCGCCCGCGGACTGCTCGGTGCCGACGACCTGCGGTGGGAGAGCGGACGGACGGCGATGCTCGACCTGGGCGTACGCCGGCGCAAGGGCGACGCGTTCGCGGTCTTCGATCTCGACGAGGCAGGGTTTCTCGAGCGCTACAGCGGGCCGGATCCCACCCTCGCCCCTGCGGGTCATTCGTTGGTGCAGGCGCAGATGCCGTTGCGTGACGACGAGTCCAAGGCGTCGGGACTCAGTCGATTGGAGACGCTCGTGGACCTCGCCCTGCCTGGATGGCGGGAGCGTACGACGTGGCGGCGGGACGCCGTGGCCGCCGGGCGTACCGGCGCACTCGACCTGCCGGGCACCACCTGGCGCGACCGGCCAGCCATCGACCGCGGCGACGGCGCCTACCTCGTCGGCGACCAGGCGGCCGCGCCAGGTCTGCTCAGCGAGGTCACGCTGGCGAGCGCCCGGCACGCCGCCCACCTCGCCGTCGGCGCGACCGCCTCGAGAG
>JBOHED010000803.1:0-4556 GCA_050700915.1 Actinopolymorphaceae bacterium
CCAGGAGATACACCGAGACCGGGATGCTCGAGCCGAATTGCGCGAGGAGCGCCAGTGCGATGATCGGAGCCAGGGAACCCGCCACCACCGACGCCAACTGGTAGCCGATGGACGCGCCGCTGTAGCGCACGCTCGTGCCGAAGAGCTCGGAGAAGAACGCCGCCTGGGGACCGTACATCGCCGCGTGCAGCACCAGGCCGACCGTGATCGCGAGCGTGATCGCACCCTGCGACCTCGTGTCGATCAGTGGGAAGAACGCGAAACCCCATAGGCCGACGCCCGCTGCACCCGCGAGGTACAGCGGCCGGCGTCCCACCTTGTCCGACAGCGCTCCGAACACCGGGATGACGACGAAGTGCACAGCCGAAGCGACCAGCACCGCGTTGAGGGCGACCTGCCGGTCGAGCCCCACACTCTCGGTGACGTACGCCAGGACGAACGCGGTGAAGATGTAGTAGCAGACATTCTCGGCGAACCGGGCGCCCATCGCCTGCAGCACCTCTCGCGGGTAGGACCGCAGGACGTCGAGAGCGGGCGCGCGGCGCTCCACCTTGCGGGCCTCGAACTCCGCCTGCGCCTGCGTGAACAGCGGCGACTCGGTGAGTCGCAGCCGGATCCACAGGCCGACGATCACGAGAATCGCGCTCAGCAGGAACGGCACCCGCCAACCCCACGTCGTGAAGGCCTGGTCGGACGTGGTCGAGGCAAGGATGTACAGCACCAGGACCGAGAGCAGGTTGCCCGCCGGTACACCGGCCTGCGGCCAGCTCGACCAGAAGCCGCGCCGCTCCTTCGATCCGTGCTCGGCGACCATGAGCACCGCGCCGCCCCACTCACCTCCGACCGCGAACCCCTGGACCAGCCGGCACAGCAACAACAGCAGCGGCGCCGCGACGCCGATCGTTGCGTACGTCGGCAACAGACCGATCGCGAACGTCGCCCCGCCCATCAGGAGCAGGCTGACGACCAACATCTTCTTCCGGCCCACCTTGTCACCGAAGTGGCCGAACACGATCCCGCCGATGGGCCTGGCCACGAAGCCGAGGGCGTAGGTGACGAACGCCAGCATGGTGCCGACCGTCGGGTCGTGTTCGGGGAAGAACAGCGTATTGAAGACCAGGGCCGCGGCCGAGCCGTAGAGGAAGAAGTCGTACCACTCGATGGTCGTGCCGACGAGGCTCGCGGAGACGACCTTGGCGAAGCTGCTGCGGGGCGTGGAAGTGCTCGCCTGGGTGGACATGGACGGTTCCTTTCCTGGACAGCAGTCGGGGTCGGGACGAGAGGGGACGCGCGGAGATCGCGTTCAGCCGGCTGTCCACCCACCGTCGAGGTGGAAGGACGCGCCGGTGACCGACGCCGTGTCCGGGCCGCACAGGTAGGCGACCAGGCCGGCGACCTCGGCCGGTTCGACGAGTCGCTTGACCGGCGTCCGTGCCAGGAGGACGCCGCCGACCACCTCCGCTTCGGTGATGCCGTGCGTCTCGGCTTGTGCCGCCAGTTGGCCCTCGACGAGAGGCGTACGCACATAACCCGGACACACGGTGTTGGACGTGACACCGCGATCGGCACCCTCGAGGGCGAGAACCTTCGACAGCCCCTCGAGCCCATGCTTGGCCGCGACGTAGGCCGCCTTGTACGCCGAAGCCCGGTGCCCGTGGACGGACGAGATGTGGACGAGCCGGCCCCAGCTTCGGGCGTACATCCCGGGGAGGACCTTCTGCGCCAGCCGGAACGGCGCTTCGAGCATGACCCGTTGGAGCAAGGCGAAGCGCTCGGGCGGAAACTCCTCGACCGGCGCGATGTGCTGCAGGCCGGCGCTGTTGACCAGGATGTCCGCGTCCAGTGTCAGGCCGTCGAAACCGGCGGGCTCGGCGAGGTCGAGAACGAGCGCGGACCCGTCCACCTCGTCGGCGACGTCGTTCGCTCCTGCCGCGTCCCGGTCGACGACGACCACCCGCGCCCCCGCGGCGGCGAGGCGGACCGCGCAGGCCTGGCCGATCCCGCTGGCGGCACCCGTCACGACCGCGGTCCGACCAGAGAGATCAGCGCGCCGGTCGTCCATGACCTCACTTCGCTCGGTCATGGGCGAGACGGTAGGCCCGTGGAGGACACCTGGGCGATGGTCTGGCGGCACACATCAGTGCCGTACGCATGTGGTCCCGGGCTATCCGTCGAATCCGTCGGTAGTGACCGCGCGCAACCGCCACAACCGGAGAGCGAGCTGGACGTCGAGAGCGCGTTCGGGCGTACGCCAGTCGCGGCCGATCAGAGCGGCGACCCGCTCCAGGCGTTGGGTGACGGTGTTGGCATGGACGTGCAGCACGTCGGCCGCCCGAGCCGGGCTGCCGCCCGTCGCGAACCACGCCTCCACGGTGCCGGCGAGCTCGGTTCCGCGAACCGCGTCGTAGTCCAGCAGCGGCTTGATCGTCGCCGCCAGGAACTCCTCGATCTCCGTCGGCCCGCCGCCGAGCAGTAGCCGTGCGAAGCCCAGGCCCGTCACGTCGGCGGCATCCCCTCGCCGACCCAGCGCGAGAAGGGCGGCGAGGCACTGGTGAGCGTCCCGGTGGGCGTGGGCGATCCCGTCCGGACCTCTGCCCGGCCCGGCAGCCCCCACGGTGACGGTCGTCTCCAGCACCTGTGCCAGTCGGTCCCGGAGTGTCAGTGCCATGCCGGCCGGGGCGTCCCCGGGCAGGGCGAGGACCACCTCACCGTCGTACACCCCGCCGAGGCCGCCGCGAGCAGCCGCGAGCCGGGATGCCGCCGCGACCACCCGGTGACGTTCGACCGCCTCGGCCGCGACCACCAGCACGACGTGGGGCGCCTCGAGATCCGTGTGGTGCCTCCTGGCACGTTCCCGGACGGTGGCCGGATCGCGGTGCGGGTCGGAGAGTACGTCGTCCAGGAGCTCGCCGCGGACCCGATCCTCCGCCTCGGCCATCGAGCGCTGGAACAGCAGCAGAAGCGCCGTGACGAGTGCACCTCGCTCGAGAATCCGGCGGTCGGCTTCACCAAGGTCGAGCGTGCGTACGACGACCAGCGTGCCGAGATGATCGTTGCCGGCGACAGCGACGGCGAGCCACGCCCGCTGGACGGTCGTCGCCGTACCAGGTACCTCCACGCTGCGGCCGCTCCGTAACGCCTCGGCCACTGCGGCCGCGACGCGGTCCGCCGCCACGCCGTCGGCCGGAGCGCCGTGCCCGCCGACCGTCACGTCTCCCGCGCTGGCCAGCAGGTGGCCGCTAGGCTCGCGGACGGCGACGCCCCCGCCCAGGACGTCGGCGAGCACCGCCGCCACCGCCTCGACTCCGCCACCGTGCAGCACCACGTCCGCCAGTCGGTCGTGGGCGCTGGCGGCGAGCTCGACGGCTTCCGAGTGCGCGCGGACCGTCGCGTTCGCCGCGTCCAGATCCGCGACGGCCTGCTGGGTCTCCTCGAAGAGCCGGGCGTTCTCGAGTGCGATCGCCGCGTGCGCCGCGAAGGATCCGAGCAGGACGACCTCTCCGGGCGGAAACGGCCGGGCACTCCTGTTGGCCGCGAGCAGCGCACCCACGACCTTCCCGCCGAGCAGCAGAGGTACGCCGAGAATCGCGCGGATGCCCTCCTCTGCCACGGCGCTGTCGATGTAGTCGCGGTGCAGGAAGCGCTGGTCGGCGAAGTAGTCGTCGGTGAAGTACGGCGCCCCCGTCTGGGCAACCAGTCCTAGCAGTCCGGTCCCGAGATCAAGGCGCAGCTGCTGGAACCGCGCCGACACCGACCCGTCGGTCATCCGGATGAACGAGTCCCCGCGGTCGGTGTCGTTGAGGCTGAGGTAGGTCAGGTCGGCGCCGAGGAGCTGCCGGGCCCGCCGCACGATCGCGGTGAGGACCGCGTCGACGTCGCGGATGGACGTCAGGTCGTTGGCGGTCTCGTACAGGGCGGAGAGTTCGGCCTCCCGCTGCCTCTGACGGGCCATCTGCGCCCGCACCCGCAGCGCGATCCCGAGCTCCCTCTGGAGCCGCCGCAGCTCGTCAGGACCTGCACCTTCGGCCCGGGCGCACCGCAGCTGCTCCTCGAACGCTTCGGGTGCCGCCTGCTCGTAGAGCAGTTCGACGAACGACCGGACCGGCATGGCGGGAGGTTAGTCGACCGCGGTGGCGGCGGTCACGGCGTGAGAGTGGCTCGTGACGCCTCCACACCGGGCAGAGGCCGGAAAAGGCCGAGCACGAACCCGGCCGACGCTGCCAAACTGGACGTCCCAGCCGCATCCTCGAGGTAAGCGTCGTTCGACGGAGAGATGGGAGCGCGGAGCGGTGGATGTCGACGCCATCGAGTACACGTTGGTGACGCCAACCGGCGCCGACCAACCGACCCAGAAACTGTTCCGGGCGTTCGTTCAGGACGGCCGGATCCTCGCGATGCCGGCGAAGTACGGGCGCCGCCGCCAGCTGCTCGACCACGTGGCCCAGCTGTTCGAGCCTGGCGTCCGGTTCCCGGAGTCGCGGGTCAACCTGATCCTGCACCGCGTGTACGACGACTACGCGGAGCTGCGCAGGGCTCTCGTCGACGAAGGTTTTCTC
>JBOHED010000804.1:0-21573 GCA_050700915.1 Actinopolymorphaceae bacterium
TGAACCGGAGTCTGGTGGTCAACGGCAGTCAGAGCCAGAACGAGGCCAGGTTCGATCCGCGGGGCAACCAGACGGTGGGGTTGGCGCCGCAGCCGATGCGGTTCGACAAGAAGACGAAGTACGACGATCGGAACAACCCGATCGAGTTCGTCGACGAGCGGGGCAACGTCTGGAAGAACAGTTACAACGAGTTCAACGAGCTGGTCCAGACCGTCGACGCGGAGAAGCACCGGATCAGGTTCGGCTACGACGACCGCGGCCTGCTGACCACCCGTACCGACCAACGCGGGAAGGTCACCCGCAACGAGTACCTGCCTGCCGGGGACGTCAACGCCGGGCTGCTTTCCGCGACCGTCTCACCGGAGGGGCGCCGGTCGGAGTTCGAATACGACGAGGCCGGCCGCCGGGTCGCCGTGGTCGATCCGCGTGGCACCGTCGAGAGCGTCGACGACGATGTGCGGGACGACTTCACCACCCGGGTCCGCTTCGATGAGCAGGACCGGATGGTCGAGGTGCTGGAGCCCGGCAAACGGCATTCGACGAAGACGGTCTACGACGCGGTGGGCCGGGTCGTCGAAACGCAGACGCCGGCGGGGGTCGAAACGAGGCACACCTACTTCGCCGATGGTGCATTGCGCTCGGTCGAGGACGCGCGCCGAACGACGTCGTACGCCTATTCCGATGCCGGTCGGCGTACCGAGACTCGTGTGCACATGGACGATGCGGCGGACATCGTCACGTCGTACGGCTACAACGCCAAGGGTCTGCTGCAGGCGGTGACGTCTCCCCGCGGGAACGTACCCGGGGCGGAGGCCAAGGACTTCACCACGCTCTACCGGTACGACGGGAACGACAACCTGGTTCGGATCTCGCGCCCCTATCCGGGTGGGCGGATGGTGCACGAGGACATCAAGGCCGACGCACTGGACCGGACCACGGCGACGGTGGATGCGTTCAACAGGTCGTCGACGTTCAGCCGGGACAACACCGGCAACGTCACCGCCGCGACGGACACGCTCGGTCGTACGTCGCAGATGAGCTATGACAAGAACGGTCGGCAGACCGGGATCACCGACGCCGGCCGCAAGTCGACCCGGTTCACCTACGACGCGGCGGGCAACAAGACCAGCGCCACCACCGCCACTGGCGGCAAGACGACCTGGACCTACGACGACGACGGGCTGCTCGTCGCGGTGACCGAGCCACGCGGCAATGTCGCCGGTGCGGACAAGGAACGCTTCACCACCCACTACGAATACGACATGGCCGGCAACCTCGCCAAGGTGATCGACCCGCTCGGCCACACCACGACCTACAGCTACGACGCGAACAGCCGGCAAACCGCGGTCACCGACGCCAAGGGCCGGACCACCCGCTACAGCTACCGCGATGACGACCAGCTTCGTACCGCGCACGGACCAGACGCGCCGTACAAGCCGTGGCTGCCCACTCTCGGCGCGACCGTCTACGAGTACGGCGACGACGGTCGGCTCGTCTCCGTGCGCGACCCGAAGCACCACCGGACCCGGCTCGGCTACGACGATGCAGGCCGGCCCGCCAGCAGCACCGACCCGCTCGGCCGACGCAAGGAGATCGGCTACGACGCCGAGAACAACCCGGTGTCGATGATCACCGTCGACAGGCACGAGGACCTCACCGACCAGGAACGGGCCGCGCGGACCATCGACACCACCTTCGACATCGTGGGGCGCCAGACTCGCCGAGAGCTGGGCACCGACGGTCCCGTCTATACCTGGGGCTATGACGCGAAGGACCGGACCACGTCCTACGGCGACCCGACCGGCGTCCGCGAGGTGAGCTACGACGACGAGGACCAGATCACCCAGGTTCTGCGTCGCGAGGCTGGCGGGGTGGTCGAGCGGTTCGGTTATGGCTACGACGCTCGCGGCAACATCACCACCCGCAGGTATTCCGACGGCACCCGGATTGCCGCCGGCTACGACGCGGACAGCAGGATCACCCGCCTGACCAGTGCTGGTGGTGCAGCCGGCGAATCCCCGGCCACGTGGCGGTTCGGTTATGACGTCGCCGGTCGCCGTACCTCCACGACGCTGCCGGAGGCGACTGGGCTGGTCGAGCGGCGTACGTATGACGACGCAGGCCGGCTCACCGACATCGGCACCACCCGCGCGCCCGGTGCCTCGCCGGGTGCGGATGTGCAGGATCCGGTGTCGGACTTCGCGCTCGACCTGGACGAAGTAGGCAACCCCAGCAGGGTGGTCACCACTCGCGGCGGGGTGTCCGAATCAGTGGCCTACGCCTATGACGACGCCGACCGGATAGCCTCGGCCTGTTACGCCGCGAAGTCGTGTGCGGGCGAGGCTGCCGGCCGGATCGACTACACGTACGACCTGGTGGGCAACAGGACCAGCCAGAAGCGCACCGGCAGTGCGGGCCGCGACATGACCACGTACGCCTACGACAGCGCCGATCAACTCCAGAAACAAGTCAAGATCACCGGACCGAAGATCGACGCCGGCCTGGACCTGGATGCTGGACTGGACTTGGACGCCGGCCTCGGCGTGGACCTCGGCAAGGGCCTCGGCGTCGGCCTGGATCTCGGCGCCGGCCTGGACCTGGACGCCGACGTTGATCTGGGTGCCGGGCTGGACGTCGACGTCACCGGGTACGACTACGACGTCGACGGCAACCAGACCAGGGCCGGGAAGGACACCTTCGCCTACCACCTCGACCACAGCCTGGCCAAGGCCACGGTCGACGGGCGCACCGCCAGCTTCGACTACGACGCCGATGGTCTACGGCTGTCCGCCAGCGCAGGCGGCGGGCAGGACAAGACCACACAGCGGTGGTCCTGGGACATCAACGGCACCCTTCCGCAGCTCGCCCTCGACACCATCACCGGTGCCGGCGGGCAGACCCTGGAGAAGCGCGGCTTCACCTACGGCCCCGATGACGAACCCCTGGCCCTGCTCGATCCCGCCACCGGCGCGCATGCGTACACCCACGACTGGCTCGGTGGCACCGCCAACATGCTGTCGCCGAATGGGCAGGTCGAGGCTGGCTACGACTACGACCCGTTCGGCAACCCACGCGACGGCCCCACCCTGACCGGCGAGGAACCCACGTCAGCCGGCCGAGACAACAGTCGCGGCGACACACCCAGCAGTGGTGACCGTGGAGACAGCGGCGACTCCGGCAGCAGTGACGACCGCCTGGGCGTCGGACTCGGCGGTGTCCTCGGTGGCGTACTCGGCAGCTCCGCGCCCATCCCGACGGGGAAAAAGCCCACCAGCACCACGGCCGCGGCCCCGGAGCGCAAGGAAACCGGGCCGAAGAACCCGTTGCGGTACGCCGGTGCCTACCAGGACACGACCGTCGGTGAGGGCAACTACTACCTACGGGCCCGCAACTACAGTCCCGGGACCGGCCGGTTCACCGCCACCGACCCGATGCCCAGCAGCCGCACCGCGATCTCGTCGTACGTCTACGCCGACAACAATCCGCTCGTCCACACCGACCCGACCGGCACCATGGTGGCACCGGACCCGGGCGGTGTTGGCCCAAGCACGACTCCGGAGCCCGACCCGGGGCCGAGCCCGGAAGAGGTCAACGGGCCGAGCCCGGAGGAGCTGGCCAAGGCACAGCAGATCCAGAGCAAGAGCGTGCTCGACGTCGTGCTGGAAGCCGGCGGCCAGATCCTGATGGAAGTCCTCGGCATCAACGACCTCCTCAAGTGCATCGACGGTGACCTCGGCGCCTGCGTGTCCACAGTCATCGGGGCGCTGCCCTGGGGGAAGATCTTCAAGGCGAAGAAGATCGCCGAGGCCATCTTCCGCGCCGGCAAGGCCGTCGTCACCTTCTTCCAGGAAGTCAAGTGGGCGCGCGCCATCATCCGTGGCGGCGAACGCGCGGCCGATGCCGCCAAGGCAGCCAAGGCCGCCGCAGCCAGGGCGGCGAAGGCCGCGGCGCAACGAGCAGCCGCTGCCAGAGCGGCCGCCAAACGAGCCGCCAAGGAGGCCGCGGAAAAGGCGGCAGCACGCGCCAAGGCCCTCAGATCCAAGGCCAAGAAGACCGGCGGGAGTAGCGCAGACGATGCGCGCCGCGCAGCGCCAGTACGCAAGGGATGCAACAGCTTCGTGGCTGGCACCACCGTCCTCCTCGCCGACGGCACCCGTAAGCCGATCGAGGAGGTCCAGCCCGGCGACGCCGTGGTTGCCACCGACCCCGGGTCCGGGGGGAGCGAGAACCGTCAGGTCACGCACACCATCCGGACCGACCATGACAAGAACTTCGTCGACCTCACGATCCGCACCGACGGCGGCAAGCACACCATCACCACCACCGACCACCACCCCTTCTGGTCAACGACCAGAGAGCGCTGGGTCGACGCGGGAGACCTCAAGCTGGGCGAGCGGCTCCGCACCTCCGAACGCGGCTTTGCGAAGGTTGGAGCCGTCAGGCAGTACGACGGAAAGCAGCGCACCTACAATCTCACCGTCGACACCACCCACACCTACTACGTGTTGGCCGGTGGCCATGCAATCCTCGTTCACAATGCGAAGGCTGATTGCGGTGACCTCGGTGCCGATTGGACGCCACGGCCAACGTCCGAAATCTGTGATTCAACCGGATGTGAAGACGTTGCGCTGGACGTTCAGAGTAGAATCGGTGGGGAGATACATCGGATTCAGCCTCCTCCCGGAACCTCGAACCTCGGTAGGTACCGTGGCGAGTGGACTCGATGGGGTCACCACGAGGTCGTCGTACGTGAGGGCAGGGTCTACGACGCGTTCACAGAAAGGACAGGTCTTCCCGTCGATGAATATAAGGCACTGTGGACTGACCTGTTCCCGAACGAATTCCCTTTCTGACGGTGATTGAGATGGATCATCGAAGTCTCTTTCAATCAGTCAGGCAGAGGCCGCACGTGTATGGTCTGGACGGATCCTACGAAGGTGTCGTAGCCTTCATCCTCGGGTTCGATGCCGCAACCTCCGGGGCCGCACTACTGGGCTTCAGGGAATGGCTCATAGTGCGCGCTGGCGACGGAAACAACCTGGCCTGGACGGCATTGGTCTCGAGAATTGTTGAGGCTGAAACCTCCGAGGGGTCTGCGACTGGCGTCCAAAGCGACCATTTGCTTCAGGTGCTAGACGAGTTTCTTGAAGAGCGTGAGAGCCGAGATGGTATCGTCCGCATCTACGATCGATATTTGATATGGCTAAGAGGCCAGGATTGGTTTCGGCCTGGGATGCTGGAAAAGCCACGATCGAATCGGAAATCCGGATGAACTGAGGTGAGGAACATTGCATTTAGCGGTGGCGGCGGATGCTGAAGCAAGCAGCTCCAGTCGAGGCCATTAAGACTTGGCTGGTCGAGCGGCCGACGACGTTGTCGGAATACGGTTTCACGGCTGAACTATCCGAGTCGCCGAAGGATCATGATCCGGAATCTGTACGGTTGCTCCTGGAATCGGATGCGAGCCTTGTCGAGCTGATTGCGTGGACTAATGGAACGGTCGACCTGAAGTCGGCTGATGTGGACTCGGGTGCCCTGGAGACCGTCCACGCCGAATCGGTGAGCTTGGCCAGTTGTCCCGTGTGCTCGACGGGCTCCTCGGAATGCTTGAGCGCCGAAGTGACTAGCTATCTCGGAGCCGACAACGCAATTCCTCAAGACCGCGGAGACTCTCGACGAGGTTGACCATGCAGTTCGGGAGGCAGGCGTTGATCCGCATGAACTCGATGCACCATGGCCTAGTGACTTTCCGTTGTAGCGGGGTCGTTGTCGGGTGCAATGTAGCTTCGAGCGTTCTTCGATCGCTATATCGGTAGGTTGGATACACATGATTCGGGTTGTCGGCTCTGGTGAGTGTGCGCGGGTCGTCGTCGAGAGCGATCCGTGATCGAACTGAAGATTACCTGGCTTCCGCGCCCAGAGGGTCAGCCGTTCTATCTTCGACTTTCCGGGAGTTTCGGCGGTGAAGTCGAAATCAAGCTAGGGCGGACTGGCGGAAGGCTGGTGCAGACGACGGTCATCGACGTTCCGCCACTGGCTTATTTGGATAGGGATGAACGTCCAATGGCAGGCGCAGGGACTACTTTGCATGCGGAGACGCTTGGGTCGGAGTTTCTGCGTACAACGAGCTCGTGACGATCGCCGCTGTGGAATCAAGTAGCTCGCAGCACCTCCCGGCTCCACGAGACAATCGAGGTTACCGTGCGTCGTAGTCCTGGCGACTGGCGAGTACCTGATCCATATGTACTTCGGCCCACTGTTTGATGCCGCCCATCACGTGCTGGAGTGAGAGGCCGAGGTCGGTGAGTTCGTAGGTGACGGTGACCGGCACGGTCGGGGTCACGGTACGGGTGAGCAGGCCGTCGCGTTCGAGGGAACGCAGTGTCTGGGTGAGCATCTTCTGGCTGACTCCGGCGAGCCGGCGGGACAGTTCGGAATAGCGCATCGACCGTGGCTCACCGGCGCGGTTGCGCCCGGGGCGGTGCGGGCCGTCGCTGCCGAGCGCGGCCAGGATCAGTGCGACCCACTTGTCCGAGATCCGGTCGAGTAGCTGACGGCTGGGACAGCCGGCCAGGAACGCGTCGTAGTCCACCTTCGCCTGTGCCCGCTTCTGGGTCGCCGTTCGTGTTGGCATCGACCGCTCCTTCCGACCGTGGGGTGAGTTACGCACTCCGAGGTGCGTACTTCCCATTGGAGAGTTACCCGTCCATGGTGATACGGGTCAGCCGTCTTACGCAAGCTCCGAGGAGCGAAATCATGGGCACTGCCACTTTCCGCACCGCCGTCGTCCGTAACGCTGTCGTGGGCACTGCGGGCGGGCCCGAGTCGATCGAGATCATCGACGTTCCCGTCGTCGAGCCCGGGCCCGGCGAGGTTCGGGTCAGGGTCGCTGCCGCGGCGGTCAACCCCGTCGACCTCGGGGTCGCGAGCGGTCTCTTCCACGCCATGGGTCTGATCAACCGGCCCGGGCACACCGGCCTGGGCTGGGACTTCGCCGGCACGGTCGTGGCCATAGGCTCCGGCGTGGACGTGGCAGTCGGCACCCGGGTCGCTGGCCTGGTGGCAGGCTTCGACCGCGACTTCGGCACGTACGCCGAGCAGCTTGTCCTCGCAGCCGAAGACGTAGCCGTCGTGCCTGAAGGGCTGGACCTGGTGGCGGCGTCGACGGTGCCACTCAACGGGCTGGCCGCCGCCCAGATCGTGGACCTGCTCGGCGACCCGACCGCCGACGGCAACCGGCTGTTGGTGACGGGCGCGGCCGGCGCGGTCGGGGCGTACGTCGCCTCGCTCGCGCGGGACTTCGGCTGGCAGGTGACGGGTCTGGCCAGAACCGAGGACGAGCAGTTCATCCGCGGACTCGGCGCCGACTTCACCACGCACGCGGAGCCGGCCTGGGACGCTGTGGCCGACGGTGCCGCGCTGCAGGAGCGGGGCCTCGCGCTCGTCCGCGACGGCGGGACGTTCGTCGGCGTCCGGCCGAACGCCGTGCCGGCCACGGAGCGCGGGATCACCATCGCCGTCGTGATCACCCATCCCGACGGCCCTCGACTGCGCGACCTGCTCCTGCGTACCTCCTCTGGCGAGCTGCCGGCCCGCGTGCACGCGGCCGTGCCGCTGGACCAGGTAGCCGACGCCCACCGGGCCGTAGCCAAGGGTGGGCTGCGCGGTCGCTACGTACTCAAGCCGTGATCTGTGCTTGCTCTGCAGCGGGGTGAACCGAAGCGTCGATAGTTGGCGATCAACTCGTCGACGATCTCGGCGAGCCGGCGCAACCCGCGGGTCGCCGCCATCTGCTCAGCGATACGCCGCGCGACTTCTCGGTACCGGTGGTGGTCGAGCACGGCACGCACGGCTCGCCGGAACACGCCTGGTGTCGGAATCAGCGTGGACCCTGCAACGGAAGGACGAAATAGCAACCGGCGCGGTCGGTCCCGTCCGGCTCCTCACGGACAATGGGGTGCGCGGCGAAGCCGAGCCGAAGCTTCAGCTGGTGATTGGCGCGGGCCGAGCCCGAGCTGTGCGAACGAACCTGCCAACATCCCGCCGCACGCGCGCCCTCGATCGCCGCCAGTTGCAGCGCGGTGCCCACTCCATTGCGTCGCCAGGCCGTTAACACCCCGAAATCGAGGATCTTTGCCTCGGTCAGTTTCGCATCCGCCAGAACGACGGACTCACATTCCGCATCCGGTCCGATCGGCTGTACGACGTACCGCAGAAAACCGACCGGCTCGGCTTGGTCCGGAAGATACGCCGCGAGGACGTGCCAGCTGAGCCACAACTCCCACGGAGGACCGCCGCGTACGGCGCCGCTGCCGGGCTGGGCCTCGTTGACGACCGGGCCGAGCGCTGCCCACTCGGCGGTGTCCGGGAAAACCTCTTCCACGCGGATCTTCACAGGGCCGGACTGTAGCGGAACCTAGCTGAACCGGCCAACGTGTTTCGCCACGTCACGCTTGCAAGGAAAGGATGCCGTGCGGCTGGTCGGAGATGTGAGATGGATCTCGGCCAGCAAGGCCGATCAGGTGTCACGTTCGGGCCTCGAATCGTGTCGTAAAGAGAGACGACGTCGATCACGATAGGAGGCCACCGGTGCGCCGATTCCTGAACGTCTGGCATCGATCTCACACAACTGCCCTTTTCGCGACGATGCGGACAAAGGTCTTTCCGGACCGCTGGTCCGTCCTGCTGGGGCAGATCAGTGTGGTCAGCTTTCTCATCGTCGCGGTCAGCGGCGTCGTGTTGATGTTCTTCTATGACCCGTCGATGGAGCAGGTGACGTACGCAGGGTCGTACGGACCGCTCACCGGTGTGGAGATGTCGCGCGCTTTCGCGTCCACGGTGGACCTCTCGTTCGAGGTCCGCGGCGGGCTGTTCGTGCGCCAGGTACACCAGTGGAGCTCACTCGTGATGACCGCCGCGATCGTGCTGCACCTGCTGTGGTTGTTCTTCACCGGCGCGTTTCGGGGGCCACGGCGCCGGACCTGGGTAAGCGTCGTCGGGGTTCTTGTCCTGGCGATGGCCGCGAGCCTGACGGGTGCGGCGTTGCCTGACGACCTGTTGTCGGGCACCAGCATGGCCGTCCTCGACGGCGTACTCACGGCAACGCCGGTTGTCGGCTCGTGGCTGTCGGCGTTGCTGTTCGGGGGTTCGGTGCCGGGCGGCATCAACGCGATCTTCTACCCCGTGCACGTGGTCGCCTTGCCAGCGGCACTGGTGATCGCCTTCGTGGCAACGGCAATCCTCGGACGACGCCACGAGCCCGCCCGACACGCCGGACGGTTGCGTACGAAGGACAACGCGGTCGACACCAACCTCCGGGCGTTCGTCGCCAGGAGTGCGGGCCTCTTCCTCCTCGTGACCGGCGTGATCGGCCTGATGGCCGCGACACTCACCGTCAACCCGATCTGGCAGTACGGCCCCGCGGACCCCGCAAGTGCAGCGGCCGGATCGAGCCCTACGTGGTCCCTGGCCTTTCTCGACGGCGCCCTCCGCCTCACGCCCGGGTGGGAGTTCGTCTGGATGGGCCGCACCTGGTCCGTTGCCATCTTGCTTCCGGTGCTCGTCTGCGCGCTGTTCTTCGCGATCGTGGCGGCCTATCCGTACCTCGAGCAGTGGGTGTCCGGAGACCACGAGGAGCACCAGCAGCTCGAACGCCCGCGCAACAATCCCACCCGTACCGGCATCGGTGTGGCCGGAATCGTCTTCTACGGCGTGCTGTGGGCGGCCGCGGGCTCCAACGCGATTGCCGTCGCGTTCGACGTCTCCGTCGAAGGATTCATGTATGTCCTGCAGGTGCTGCTCGTTCTCGGGCCGGTGGCCGGGTTCGACATCGCCCGGCGGATCTGCATCGGCCTCCAACGAAGGGATCGGGCGACCGTGCTCGACGGCCACGAGACCGGACAGGTCGTCCGGACGCGAAGCGGCGGGTATATCGAGGTGCATGTGGCCGTCGACGCGCGCGAGCGCGAGCGTCTTGCGGGCTACGAGGATCACCTGCCGGTCCCACTCCAGCGCGACGTGCACGGACAGACCAGGTTGCCGCAACGGCTTCAGACGCGGATGTCCCTGCTATTTCATCGAGATCGGATCCCTCCACTCCGAGAGGGTTGTGGCTGCTCGCGCGAGTCGGTGGGCGATCGCGGGCACTCGGCTGGCTGACTCGTCCGTCATGGATGCGAAGGAAGCTCCGACGTGGTTTGTGATGGTCCGCGATGTGTCGCACATGGTCCGCGTGCGTGATGTCTCGCGGACGGTGGCCTGCCTGATCCTCGACATGGGTACCGGTCTGGCTCGTGGGATAAACGGCGGGACGTCCGAGCATGACGCGTGCGCAGGTTGGCCGACCGTGATCCCGAGAAGGCGGGTGTGTTGTTCCGCAGGCTGCTGAAGCGGTCGCGGTTCGCGTTGGACCGTGATGGGGAGGAGTTGCTGCGTACGACCAAGCCGGAGTACTTCGCAAGGCAGGTCGGGCCCAAGGTCAGTCCGGTGAGCGAACGGCTTGCCTACGCTGGGCGCCGGTGAGCGCTGGTTGACTCCGGCCAGGAGCACCGAGGTCGAGCCGGATGGCGCCGATGTCCTGCGCCTGCTGGCGCGGCACGGTCCAGGCACGGTGACGCGGTGCTTTGTCAGGGTGCCACCATTCAGGCCAGTTCATGGCCACCACGTCGCTGCTGCGGGGTAGTCAGCGGATGCCGGCGCGGCGGAGGTGCTCGCCAAGTCGGCGTGCATGCGTGAGCACGCGATGGGAGATGCGGTCGAGTTCGGCCGGGTTGTCGGCGACGGCGGTGGGCATGGAGCAACTGATGGCGTCGGTGGCCGGGATGCGGTAGTCGACCGCGGCCGCGACGCAGGCGACGCCGGGAGAGCCCTGCTCGTATTCGAACGCCCACCCGCGTTCCCGCACCGTACCCAGCTCGGCAAGCAGGTCGGCGCGGTCCACGATCGTGTGGCTGGTGACTGCTTCGAGCTTGGGCGGGATGATCGATTCGAGTTCGTCGGTGGTGAGTTCGGCGAGCAGCGCCTGGCCGAGGGCGGTGAGGTAGAGCGGCCGCTTGCGGCCCACTCGGTAGGCGCAACGAACCGTCTCGGTCGACTCGCGGGTGGCGAGATAGAACACCCATGCGCCATCTCGCCGGCCGTAGTGGACGGTGTGGGTGACTTCGTTACTGAGGTCTTCGAGGGTACGGGCGGCAAAGGGGATTGCTGGATCGTGTTCGAGATAGGCGCTGCCGGATCGGAGCGCATCCGGGCCGATGCTGAACTTGGTGCCGGTGCTGTCGGCTTCGATCCAGCCCAGCTCACGCAGAGTTCTGACGAGCGCGTAAAGGCTTGACCGGGGATAGCCCATGCGCTCCTGGAGTTCGGTGAGGCTGAGGCGGGTGGGTGCGGCGGCGAGCACCTCGAGAAGCCGAACCGTGCGTTCGGCGGACTTCACCGGTCGATAGTCCATCGACATGTCGTCAGTTCTCCGTCCGGTATGGGTCGTCGTGTTGACAGGGCCGGTGCAGCGGACTGTGCTGTGAGCACGATATCTACAAATAGAACTGCCATCTACATATATAGCTGCCAGGCGCCATGCCGTCCACATATGTAGCTGAGCTCGTACTAACTAGATAGGACAGGAGTTGACGATCCATGGCCGAACAGCGTGAGGTTGTGACGCGACGGCTGGTGCTGGGTGGCGGAGGTGCGGTCGCCGCCTCGATGCTGGTCGCTGGTTGCGACTTCCTGTCCCGAAAGCCGGCATCCGATGACGCTCCGGGTGCTTCTCGGCGGATGGGACGCGAGGCGCCGGAGTTGGCCGAGCAGGTCAAGGCCGGGAAGCTCCCGCGGTTACCCGATCGGCTACCCGCGCAGCCGGTGGTCATCGAGCCGGTGGAGCGCGCCGGACCCTATGGCGGCACGTGGCGCACCGTGATCCTGGGCCCGGACGACACGGCCTGGTTCGGCCAGCTTCTCTTGGAGCCGCTGGTCCGGTGGAACGACCGCGCGACCGAGATCGTGCCGAATGTCGCGGAGAGTTTCACCGCGAGCAACGACGGCAAGGAGTACGTCGTTCGGCTCCGACCTGGCCTGCGCTGGTCGGATGGGGAACCCTTCGGTGCCGCGGACGTCGTGTTCGCCCAGAATGACGTCGCCAACAACCCTGACATGAGTCCGATTCAGCTGAACAACCCGACCGCGGAGATGGTCGACGACCACACGGTACGTTTCACGTTCGCCAGACCGAACTCGTTGTTCCTGACGATTGGTCTGGGCTCGGCGTTGACGGAGCGGCCCGCACACTACTTGAAGAAGTTTCACAAAGAATATGCTCCGGATATCGATGCGATCGTCGAGAAAGAAGGACAGTCGGACTGGGTTGAGCTGTTCCTGGGGAAGTCCGACCAATGGTCGAACCACGAGTTGCCGCGGCTGCACGCGTGGGTACCACAGTCGGCGTTCGGCGACGGTCAACGGATCATCTTCCGGCGGAACCCCTACTACTGGAAGACCGATCCGGGTGGACGTCAGCTGCCGTACATCGACGAGATCGCCTTCGAGATCGTCGACGACAACCCGGAGGTGATGCTGCTGAAGGGCGTCGACGGCTCTATCGACATGCACTTCCGCCACTTCAACATCGCGAGAAACAAGCCGGTGCTCGCCCGTGACCGAGAACGCGGCGACTATCGGTTCTTCAGCACCAAGCCGGAGATCATGAATTCTGTCATGATCGTTCTCAACCTCACCCACGAAGACCCGGTGAAGCGGGAGATCTTCAATAATCGTGACTTCCGGATTGGCCTGTCGCACGCACTCAATCGGCAGGACCTGGTCAACGCCGTGTATCAACGCCAGGGCGAACCGTGGCAGGCGGCACCTCGTCGCGAATCGGAGTTCTTCGATGAGGAGTTCGCGAAGCAGTACACCGAGTATGACCCGGACCACGCCAACGAGTATCTCGACCGGGCCGGCTACGCCGACCGCGACGATGATGGTCTTCGGCTCGGTCCAGACGGAAAGCCGATAAAGTTCAGCGTGAACTTCGCGTCGGGTTCACAGGATCGGCCCGAGAATGCGCTGGAGCAGGTACGCAGATTCTGGCTGGCCGTGGGAGTCGACGCAAGTCCCAACTCGATCGACCGTTCCCTGCTCGCCATTCGTAACGACACCAACAAGGATGACGCGTTCGCCTGGGAAGGGGACGGCGGACTGAATCCGATCGCAGTACCAGACTGGTTCTTCCCCGACCCGGCGTACCTCACCTTCGGCCGCCTGTGGGCGAACTGGTACGAGAGCGGTGGCGAACAGGGTGAGGAGCCACCGGAGCCCATCAAGCGGCAGATGGATCTCTACGACGAGATCAAGGCGAACACCGACAGTGGCAAGCAGAAGGACCTCATGCGAGAGGTCCTGGCCATCGCCAAGGAAGAGTTCTGGGTCCTCGGGACGGTGGTGATGCCGGACAGCTACGGAATCGCGAAGAACTCATTTCGCAACGTACCCACCACGATTATCGACCCCGGTCAAATCCACTTCCAGATCGATGTCTGCCAATGCTTCATCGAGCAGTAGGACGAGCGCCCACGCACAAAGGAGATAGTCCTTGAGCCCGCTGTCTGCACGTATCACGCACCTCGAACGCACCACCATCCAGGCGCACTATCCGCGTACCATCGGCCGCAATGCACGGCTCGGCAGTCATGGAACCGGGCCCGAGAGCAAGATCGTCATCCTCCACACGGATTCCGGTGTCAGTGGCTGGGGGATGGCGGCCGGCGCGGTCCCGGCCGCCGAGCAGGTGGTCGGTCGTCGCGTGGTCGAGCTGTTCGACCCGGCCGTCGGCACCGTCGAGCCCGCCGTCCTCGGTCTGGACTTCGCGCTGCACGACCTGGCTGGTCAGCTGCTGAACCTTCCGGTCCACCAGATGCTTGGTGGACAAGGCGAGTCGTCGATACCGGCGTACGACGGTGCGATCTACTTCGATGACCTCGACCCCGAGGACGCACCGACCGGCATCGCCGCGCCGCTGGCGAACTGCGCCGCGGACCACGCGCTGGGATACCGCGCATTCAAACTCAAGATCGGTCGTGGCAACCGGTGGCTCGACCGCGCGGCAGGGGATGCCCGCGACATCGAGGTCACTCACGCCGTCCGCGCGGCGTACCCGGATGCGCGCCTTCTTGTCGATGCCAATGATGGCTATGACTGTGACGGATTCCTGCGGTATCTCGACGCCGTTGCCGAATGCGGCCTGTACTGGATTGAGGAGCCGTTCCTGGATGACGCCGAAGACCTTGCCCGGCTTCGGAAAGCCTTGGACCGGATCGGGTCATCGACGCTCATCGCCGAGGGCGAGACCAAACCGAACGTCGCGCAACTGCTGCGGTTCGCCGAGGCCGGACTGATCGACGTCGTACTGCTGGACATCGTGTCGTACGGCTTGACCGCTTGGCGATCCTTGCTTCCGCGACTCGCGGAACTTGGCGTCAGCGCCTCGCCACACGCCTGGGGAGTGCCGATCAAGACGTTGTACGCCGCACAGTTCGCCGCCGGCGTCGGCAACGTGGGCGTGGTGGAAGGGGTTCCCGGCCAGACTGTTGGCGCGGACACGAGCGGCTACCGGTTCGACGACGGCGTGCTCACGGTGCCCGACTCGCCAGGCTTCGGGATTCCTCTCGACCCGAATTCCGCGACGTGAGGCTGGAGGTTGGCCCGCCGGGTCTCCGAGATCGCCGCGACCGCGGGTGCCCCTCACCAGCGTTCTGGACCCGCCGAAACAGGCCCACTGGGCACCGGAAGCAAGGCCGGTCTCACGCTGCCGCTGGCCTCTACGAAGACGTCCTCGCCCAGGCACGCCAGATCGGCAAACCCAACTGGACCTTCGAGGCTCTGCAGGGACTGGGACGAACCCGGCTGAGCCTAGACAGGCCAGACGACGCCCTCGCGTGCCATCAGGAAGCCCTCGACATCGCGGACGAGATGAAACAGCCGGCCGATGTTGCGCGGGGGCCCACGATGGCATCGCCCACGCCCATCGAGCCCGCCGCCTCACCGACCACGTGTGGCGAGCCCGACGTGGTATATATGTGCGGCCTTCCGTTCACTCACGCCGGTTATGGAAGGTCGTGACGACGGGGCCGCGACGGCGTCGTCGACAGGGACTCATCGCATGAGTGAGCAGCAGCAACAGCCCGAAGCGCCTCGAGCGACTGAGCGGGCAAATCCGCATCCGTTTGCCTGGGGCTGCCTGATGGCAGTGTTTGTCGTGACCGCCGGAATGGTGGTCGTACTCTTCACGCTTGGCCCGCCCAGCTCCGCCGAAGGAGTGGGTCGAGTTCTCGCGGACTTCGCTCTTCCAGCGGTGCTGGCTGCGGTGATCACCGCGTTCATTGCGCGAGCGAGCAAGCGGTCGTGGGGCTGGTGGCGGTACCTCCTCGTCGTCGCCGCGATCTCGTTGGCGCTCTTCGCGTTCTTTGGCGTCGCCAGCAGGTGAGAAAGGTCCCTGCCCCGGATCGGCCTTGTCGCCTATGGTCCCCGGCTCTGCCCCGGACCGCAGGATGGCCGGCAGCCGGCCCTGGAATGCGTCCCGTTCGTCGAGTCGGTGGTCCTGCATGTCATCGCCATCCAGAAGTACGTCCTCGGCTTGCTGACATAGTGGTCATGACAGACCCACATTCAAGGAGCTGGTGAGGATCATGAACGCCGTCACGCATTCCGAGATCGGCGAACAACCGGAGCCGGGCCAGCGGGCCGTGCCGAACGAGCGGATCGGTGTCGTCGGCTACACGGTCCGTGCCGCCATGCCCGCACCGGACACCGAGGCGACGCTCGCGGCACTGGCGTCGTGCGGTTATGTCAACATCGAGCCGTCCGGTAGCGGACTCTACGGCTACACCGCGGCGGAGCTGGCAGCTCTGATCAGCGCGGCCGGGCTGCAGGCACCGTCGGTCGGCCTCGGGCTCGACGACATCGAGAACGACCTCGGTGGCGTCGTCACGACCGCGAAGACACTCGGCGCCCGTTACGTGCGGATCTCCGGCTCCCGGTCGTGGGACGAGGCGACCTACGCGCGGGTGGCCGGTGTCCTCAACGAAGCTGGTGCCCGTACGAAGGAGGAGGGCATCAGGCTCGCGTATCACAACCATGCCTTCGAGTTCGAGGCCGCGGCGGCGGGGCGGCTGTACGACGTGCTCGTGCGCGGGACGGATCCTGGCCTGGTCGACATGGAGCTCGACCTGTACTGGGCGGTCGCCGGCGGCGTAGATCCGGTGGATCTCTTCCGCGAGTACCCCGGCAGGTTCCCGCTGCTCCACGTGAAGGACCGCGCCTCCGACGGATCGATCGCAGACGTGGGAGCCGGCACGATCGACTTCGCGCGCATCTTCGCCCACAGCGAGCTGGCGGGTGTCGAGTACTACTTCACGGAGAACGACAGCCCGAAGCCGGACGGTATCTCCTCGGCCTGCGCCAGCCACACGCACCTGAGCGCCTTGCGCTACTGAGTTTCCATGATCATGCACGAGAAGATGCCCACCATGCCGCCCGGTCTGGGCATCCTCTCGTGCATGATCATGGAAGTCGGTGCTTCGCCTCGGGCGTCGAGCTTGTCTTGGACGCGGGACCCGCGCGCCCGTACTCGACGCGACCCAGACCCGCCCATCCAGCAACGGAACCCGCGTCGAGCCGTGGACTGAGCTTGGCGTGCAGGCACTCGATTTCTTCGTCCGTACGCTCAAGGCGTGACGTGGGCATGATCCTGTTACGCCGCCCGCATCGGGCCATTGACGAGGTTGCTGCGCGTCCACAACCATGACCGACACCACACCGCACGCGCCGGTCGCCCATCGTGGGGCTGGAGCAACTCACCGCAAGGAGACCGTGACGGAACACCTCCTCGACGTGCAGGGCGCGGCCGAGCACAACCTGCGGGACGTCGATGTGAAGTTCGGGCCCGGCCTGACCGCGATCGTCGGCGTGTCAGGGTCGGGGAAGTCGTCGCTGGCGTTCGATGTGGTCTATGCCGAGGCCCGACGGCGCTTCATCGAGACCCTCGCGCTCGGCCGAGGGCGGGCACGCGTACCGGCCGCGAACGTCCGTCACATCAACGGGCTCGGACCGGCCGTCTCCATCGCCCAGAACGTGCTCAACCTCAACCCCGCGTCCACAGTGGCGACGTCCGTCGGCATTCATCCGTTCCTGCGGATTCTGTACGCCCGCTTCGCCGACGTCAGCTGCCCGCGCTGTGCCACGCCGGTCCGCGCGGTGTCACGCGAACAACGGCTCACGATCGCGCTCGAACTGCTCGAGGACGCAGCCGCCCTCGACGTCGAGGTCGCGATCGTGCACCGCCAGCCAGGCAGTCATGCGCGGCTGCTCACCGGCCTCCGCGGTGTCTTCGATCGGGTGACGATCGACGGCCGCCAGTGGACAGCGAAGAAGTCGAGCAAGGTACCTCGACTCGACCCGACGACCCCGCACGACGTCGTGGTGCGGGTCGCCACCCTGCACGCCGGGATGTCGGCCGCCGAGGTCCGCGCCACGCTCGACCACGCCGACGCGCTGGGTACGCCCGAGCTACGCCTCGGTGGTACGCCCCTACTGCGTGCGCCGATCTGCCCCACCTGCGGCGCGTGGGTCCGACCGCTGGAGCCGTCCGCGTTTCGCGATTCTGCTGTTCCTCGTGGGGCGACGATCCCCACACCCCCGCTCGACACGTCGTCACATCGCATCGCCGGCGTGACCTTGCCCGAGTTGCTGGCCCGCTCGGTGAGTGAGGTCCTCGCGTTCGTCGAGCAACTGCCGGTCGGCGTGCGGGCCGTACGAATCCAGGATGAACTGCTCCGGCGACTGCGGCCGCTGGTCACGTTGGGCCTGGGCCATCTCACTCTCGACCGGTCGATGCCCACCCTGTCGCGCGGAGAGGCGCAACGGACGCGGCTCGCGGTCGTACTCGGAGGCAGGCTCGAAGACCTCCTGCACATCCTCGACGAGCCGACCATCGGGCTGCACCACACCGATCTCACACGACTGCTGGATGCCATCGCGTCGTTGCCGGGCCCCGTCCTGATGGTGGAGCACGACCGCACCGCGATCGCGATGGCGGACGAGGTAGTCGAGATCGGACCTGCCGGAGGCCGCGGCGGCGGCGAACTCGTCTTCCAAGGTCCACCCGCCGCGCTGTGGCGCGCCGACACCGCATCGGGCCGCGGCTTCGCGGCGACCACGCGCACGCGCCGTGCGCGGCGCCCGCTCGCCGCCGAGCGGATCCGCATCAGCGGCGCCAGCTTGCGCAACCTGCGCGATGTCGACTGCGAGATTCCGCTCGGAGCGCTCACCGTCATCACGGGTCCGTCGGGCGCAGGCAAGACCACTCTCGCCCGCGATGTGTTGCTTGCGTCGATCCGAGGGCACGCGCCGGTCGGTTGCGCGACGTTCGACGCGCCGGCGGTGCGCGCGGTCGCTGTCGATCAGAAGCCGCTGGGCAACAACCCGCGTTCGAATCCGGCGACCTATACGAAGGTCTTCGATCGAATCCGCGACGTATTCGCGAACGAGACCGGGCGGTCCGCGTCGGAGTTCACGTTCAACCGCGCCGAAGGTGCCTGCCCGGAGTGCGAGGGGATGGGCGCGGTCGTCATCAGCCTCAGCCACCTGGCGCCCATCTGGCTGCCGTGCGAGGCGTGCGACGGCCGCCGTTACCTGCCCGAGGTCCTCGAAGCAACGTGGTCGGAACTCTCGATCGCAGACGTGCTGGCGTTGAGCGTCAACGAGGCCCACGCGCTGTTCGTCGAGCACCCATCGGTGACGCGCATCCTCGCGACCTTGCAGGAAGTGGGCCTCGGGTACGTGACGTTGGGCCAGCCGTCGCCGAGCCTGTCCGGTGGTGAAGCGCAACGGGTCCGCCTCACCAGGGAGGTGACCAAGGCCAAGACGGGCGACCTCGTGCTGCTCGACGAGCCGACGACCGGGCTTCACCCCGCTGACCTTGGCCGGCTCCTCGATGTGCTCGCGACGCTGACGGATGGCGGCTGCACGGTGGTCGTCGTCGAACACCAGGCAGACGTGATCGCCGCCGCCGACTGGCGGATCGATCTCGGCCCGGGCGGTGGCCCGGAGGGTGGACACCTGCAGCACTGCGGCCCACCCGTTGCCGAGAAACAGCCAAGGGCGCGGCCCCGCGCCAAGCCGCGCGCCGGCGGGCGGTCGAGCGATGCCATCCGGGTGCGGGGTGCCCGCGCCCACAACCTGCAGGGCGTCGACGTCGACTTCGCCAAGGGCCGATTCACGGTTGTGACGGGTGTATCGGGTTCGGGCAAGTCGTCGTTGGTCCGCGACGTCGTCGCCGCGGAGGCCAACCGACGGCTGCTCGAGTGCCTGTCGGTGTACGAGCGCCAGTCGGTGCGAGAGGGGCCCGAGGCACCGGTCGACTCCCTCGCCGGGCTGGGTCCGACGATGACCATCGACCTTTCCGGCACGATCGCCGACCCGGGTGGGCCCGGGCGCGAGGCCGCCGCCCGGACGACCGTTGGCCGCTCCAGCGACCTCGACCGCCTCATCTCCGTCGTCCTGGCGCGCGCCGGTGTGCGCACATGCCTCGCCTGCGGCGGCGACAACGTTCGCCGGTCTTCACCGACGCCGGAAGCAGAGTGGGCCTGCGGCGACTGCGCGACGAGCGCGCTGCCGATCGAGCCGCGGCACCTCATGGAGTCGCCCGCTTCCGTCTGTCCGCAGTGCCTTGGACTCGGCGTTGAGCGGGAGTTCGAATGGGACGTGATAGTGCGGCCAGACAAACCACTCGCCCGCTGTTTCGGCGGAGGCCTGTCGTGGTTCCGTCCGGAAGGAACCGGCAGCAACTGGGTGCTGCAGGCGTTCGCCGAGCGCTACCACTTCGACCCGAGCACCACGCCGTGGTCGGAGCTGAGTGATGAAGTTTGTCACGCAGTCTTGTACGGCGACTCGACCGCGCCGTCTGGATGGACCGGCCTGAACCACTGGGCCCAGCAGGACCTGGGTGGCGCGGAGACCAGGGCGTTTGTGTGTCGGGAGTGCGGCGGCGAGCGGCTGCGCCCTGCGTACCTGGCGATTCGTCTCGAGGGTCGCGACCGCAACGACCTGTTCTCGGCGTCGTTCGCCGATCTCCAAGACGTACTGGCGTCGATGGACGAGCCGGACGACGAACACGCGGCGCACGCCCGCACGGTCGCGTTGCATCGCCTCCGCTTCCTGCGCTCGGTCGGGCTCGGCTACCTCGATGTGAACCGGGCGACCTGGACGTTGTCCGCGGGTGAGGCGCAGCGGATCAAGCTGGCGTCGGTGGTCGGCGGCGGCCTCGTCGGCATGACCGTGCTGCTCGACGAACCATCCCGCGGCATGCATCCGCGAGAAGTGGGCGCGCTCGCTCAAACCCTGGCCGAGTTGCGCGACGCTGGCAACGCCGTCATCGCCGTCGAACACGACTCGACCCTCATTCGCGCTGCCGACGACCTCATCGAGATCGGCCCCGGTCCCGGCCGAGCCGGGGGCCGGCTCATCGATCTCGACAGTGCCGAGTCGGTCACCCGTGCAGTGCGTGACGGACGCGTCGCGATCCCTGGCCGCGAACAGCGCCGCGTGCCGACAGGTTGGATGCGCGTCACGGGAGCACGGGAGAACAACCTGCGTGGACTCGACGTGCGCATCCCACTCGGCGTCCAGATCGGCGTGTGCGGCGTGTCCGGGTCGGGAAAGTCGTCGCTCATCGTCGACACGATCGCGCTGGGGCTGGTGCGACCCAAGACCAACATCCCCCGCAGCGGCATCACCCGCGTCGAACCTGGTGCCCACGACGCCATCTCGGGCGCGCCCGTCCGCACCATCGTCGCCGACCAGACCCGCGCCGAGATCACGTCACCCGGGATGTTCCTCGGGCTCATCAACGCAGTCCGCAAGTCGTTCGCCGCGAGCGAAGTGGCCCGCGAACAGGGCATCACGATCAAGGACCTCACGTACGGCTGCGACGCCTGCGGCGGCAAGGGGACGTGGCAGGAGGGCATGTCGTTCCTGCCGTCGGTGACCCAGACCTGCGACGCGTGCGGAGGCACCGGCTACCGCCGAGAGGTCGCCACCCTCGTCGAGCGGGACCGGACCCTCGCCGACATCGAAGCGCTCACCATCGGCGAGCTGGTCGAGGAGTGGGGCGACGTCGCCTCCGTACGCCGCGTCGGCGATGCCGCTCTCGCGCTCGGCGTCGGCTACCTGATCGTCCGCCAGCCCGGTTGGAGCCTCTCGGGCGGCGAAGCGCAGCGGCTCAAGCTCGCCAAGCAGCTCGCCCGCCCCGGCAAGGGCGGCGCACTCTATGTGCTCGACGAGCCCACCGTCGGCCTGCAGGTCACCGACGTCGCGGTCCTTGCCCGCGCGCTCGACACGATCGTCGACGCCGGCAACACCGTCTTGGTCGTCGAGCACGATCCCGTCCTCCTCGCCACCTGCGACTGGCTCATCGAGCTGGGTCCCGGTGCCGGACCCGACGGCGGCGAGATCGTCTTCGAGGGCCCACCCGAAAAGCTCGCCGGAGCCGACACCGCTACTGCGCCGTACGTCCTCGAGGCC